>JAOUEU010000011.1 GCA_029858555.1 Candidatus Zixiibacteriota bacterium | reverse complement strand
ACATAAAATATCGAGTATTTCCCCAGGGTAGCGACGGGGCCGCCTATCCGTCCGACGGCGGTTTCCCTGGCCACGGCAAATATCTCCGGGAACCAGGCCTCCTCGATATAATCAAGGTCACCCTTGGCACTGCGCTTGCCTGGCCGCTCGGTCAGATCCATGGCTTTCTCTTTGAAGCTTTCCAGGGATCGAATTTCCTTCTTGAGTTGCCTCGCCTTCATCTCGTCGCTGAGCAGAATTTCAAACACACGAATCTTGGCTGGCGTGGTAAACTCGCCCACGTGCTCGTCATAGTACTGCCGGGCCATACCGTCATCGGGAGGCGGCGGCTTGGGGATGGAGTCGTTTCGCATGAAGTCAGCCATGTTCAACTCTTTGAAGAGCTTCATTTTCTCCAAGTACTCGGGGCTGTTGTCCACTCCCTGTCGGTGCGCCTCAATGACGAGGATGTCCGAAGTCTTTAACGTGAAAACAAAGTCGGCCAGTCCCGGGTAATTATCCAGGTCAGGCTTACTTTCAGGAGGCATCTGCATTGACTGCGCGGCCTGCTTGGCCTGCGTCAAATACTGCATCACGGTCATTTGGCCACCGTCCCAAGTTGCGATTATGAGCTCCTTCTCATCGCGGTCCAGCTGCTCGGGGTCGAAGTCATTGCGCGGCAGAGTCTCGAGAAGCATGGGCGGGTAGATCATTTCGCGCTTGCCCATCAGATAATTGCAGGTGACGGTGTCGATACTTATCGGATACTTCGCCTTAATTCCGTCCAGGTACTCTTTTACGACAATACTCTCTTTTCGCCGACCCAGTTGGTTTTTGAGAAATCCTTTCATATCCTCGTAGTCGCCGCGCTGCGAATTGGGAAGCTTGTCTATGAGCTTGATGATATGGTATCCGAACGGCGATTCCACCGGTGTGGAGACCTCACCCGGCTCCAGCTTAAAGGCCGCGTCCTGAAATTCGTCAACCATCACCCCCCAGACAAAGTAGCCCAAATCACCCCTGTTTTGCCTGGCCGTCGTGTCGATCGAATACTCGTAGGCCAGTTTCTCGAAATTCTCACCGCCTCTGATTCTCTCCAGGAGAGCCTGAGCGGTATCAAGATTATCCAGCAGGATATGGGCAGCCCTGAGCTTGTATTCCAGGTGATTATAATAATCGCGAACTTCGGCCTCGGTTGGCTCCGCTTTCTTCTGGATGTTCTCCTGGTAAAGAGCATTTAACAGAAACTTGTTTTCGTTTGCCAGCACCACCCGTGCCAGTTCTTCGAGTTGATCGATGTGCTTCTCATAGGCGGCTTGAATCAGGAGGCGTGTGATAACCATTGAATCCAGAAAGTCTCTTTTGGCGTCGAATTCATCCTGAGCCGAGGCAAAGGTAAAGCGCCAGCCGGGAAAATTCTGGTTGAATTCCCGAGTGGTGATTTCGTGGTCCCCGACCACTGCCAAAGTCTTGTCGCCGGAACCACCGCAACCCGCCACCAGGACCCATATGACAACCATCCCAAGGGCTGAGCCCAATATTCTCTTGATCATAATGTCAAACATCCTCCGGATATTTCTAAATTTTTACTCCCGTCAGGTCAAATTGTTCCCGCCGCTGAAAACGGCAAGACCTGAATATATGCATCGACCGGCCGTTCGCCAAGCCCTTTATTGACTATGATCTCCGGGAAATTATTCGTAGTCGGACTCGAGATATTCTTTGGTAGTCGACTGCCGGCTAAGGCGCTGTGACAGTTTCTTGGTGAATTCCATCGCCGAATTTTCACCATAGACCTTGAGCATATGGTTCATAGCGATGACTTCAGAAATCACGGTAATGTTCTTTCCGGGGGAGATGGGCACTTTCACGAGCGGAATCTGAACACCGAGAACCGACGTCAACCGGTCCTCAATGCCGAGCCGCTCGTAGTCCTCAGTTTCCGACCATAGGGTCAGATTGACCTCGACTTCGATTCGCTTCTGCATTCTGATAGCTCGAATACCGAACAACTCCTCGATGTCGATAATTCCTACTCCGCGAATTTCCATGTGGTGCCCCAATAATTCCGAGCCGGTGCCAATGATGACATCCGGGGCCATACGAGTAATCTTGACCACATCGTCGGCGACCAACCGATGCCCGCGCTCGACGAGGTCAAGAGCCACCTCCGACTTGCCGATCCCGGACTTGCCGGTATAAAGCAGGCCGACGCCGTAGACATCGACAAGTGTCCCGTGCACGTTTATGGAGGGGGCAAAGATGTGATCGAGGTAGGCCGATAACCTCGCCACCAGCTCGGCCGTTGTCAAACGGCTCGAAAAAACGGCGGTCAGACACCTGTCGGCGGCCTCGATGAACTGTTTGGGGGGGGTAATACTCTTGGTAATGATCACCACCGGCACGTCATATCCAAAAAGCTCGTCGGAGATTTCCTGCAAGCGGTCGGCGGTAAGACGATTGACGTATGCCATCTCGGTCTCTCCGAGAATCTGGATGCGCTTGCTGGCGAACCGCTCAAAAAAACCCGTCAGAGCCAGGCCGGGCCGATGCAGGGCCGGGTTATGGACCACCTTTTTCATGCCCGCATCGTCCCCGTTCAAAAGGGACAGTTCCAGGTCCCGGTTGCGGGCGTCAAATATCTTCTGTACGGTAATACTGGACATACTCGGAACAATATAAGCCCGCGCAATTATTACGGGCAAGAAAGAAAATCCAAAAAGAAGGCCCCACCTCGATGGGGCCTTCATAATCCTGGCTGTCGGCCGTCAGGGCGCCTATTCCAGTTTCTCCCGCAACACTTCGAGTTCCTTCTTCAGCGCCTTCATCTGCTTTTTCAGCTGCTCCATTTCTTCCTGGAACTGGTCGCTGTCAAAGTAAGCGTCGAGGTCACTCTCGAAGCTTCTGTGGAGGCCCTTCATTTTGGGAATATACACGTCCACATCAGGAACCGGCACAGCGCCATGGAAATAACTGCCGAAATCGTAGTCTTTGCTTTCGCCTACTTCAACCGTTATGTCCGTCTCCTTTTTGTCGCGCAGGACACGGATCTTGGCCGTGTCGCCCGGGTCAAGTTCCGATATCATCTCTTGCACGTCCCCGTAATCTTTAACCCGCTCGTCACCCACAGCAACGATGACGTCACCGGCCCTCAGCCCGGCTTTTTCGGCAGGAGAGCCTTCTTCAACCTCGGTGATCAGGGCACCTCGGCCTTCTTCCGCACCGAAATACTCGCCCAACTGATCTGACAGGCCGGCAAGGCTGACGCCGATGAACGACCGGCGGTATTTAGTATCGAAAAAGAACAAGTCTTTGCCCGACTTGGGCAGTTTGCCCATCCTGGGCGCTATGTAATACCGGTCCGGCTTATCTCCAAGGACGGCCGTGATAGTCTTCTCATCGTCATCCCTCATAATGACCAGTTCGGCCTTATCCCCCGTCTGACTCTCGTCGAGCAGGTCGGTGAGCTCTTTGGCGGTCCGTATTTTTTGGCCGTTCAAGGATATAATGATGTCATCCTCGCGTAAACCGGCCTCATCAGCCGGCGAATCCTCAACAACGTCGTTGATGATGCACCCGTAATCGACAGCCAGGTCAAAAGCCTCGGCCAGATCCTTGTCGACTGTCTGAGTGTAAACGCCCAGCCAGGCCCCGTCGGACCGGCCGCTCCTGGCACCCGCGGTCACCACCAGTAGCGTAACCACAAGCACCGCCGATAGTAATACTTTTGTGTTGTGTCTCATAACAGCTTAGCCCTCGCAGTTAAAGTCCATCTGATTCCTACGGGTTATACGGATTCCCGCCCGGCAAAGTTCCTTAGGCCGGCGGTCTCTACCCGGTGTTACCGGGGCCGCCGGTGAGGAATACAGGCAGCGCTGCCGAACGGTCGCCCCGGCTGGCGTCGGCGCAGGGGGTGTGAAATCCTATACTCGGTTAGCCGCGAGGACGATCAAAGCTGGTGGACACCTGGCCGTTAAAATCGATTGACATTTGTCCGAAAATGACTAATATGTTGGTTCAGTTTTGAGTATCTGACACTCCCCTGTAGCTCAGTTGGTAGAGCAGCTGACTGTTAATCAGCGGGTCGCAAGTTCGAGTCTTGCCGGGGGAGCTTTGTTGTACCTGCCCACATAACTATCTCCAGCGAGAGATGCGCTACGGATCTCCCCGCTGAGAATTTGGCATCCTTTGTTTTCCAACCTGTTAATACTCCCGGCAACTGAATTTGCATCAATTGTTTGAACTCTCTATTTTGTAATCAATAAAAGATCGCTTAAGACAGTATAAGAAGGAATAATGATAGAAATTTCCACAGCAACACCGCTTTATGAATATTTAAGACTATGCAACCTCAATCCGCTTCCAAAAAAGATATTGGATTGCGGGGCGGGATGGGCCAACACCAAACTATCTCTGTTCTATCAATACGGATATGAAGCCTTCGGTCTCGAGATTAACAAGGAAGCTATGGATGAAGCGGTTGAATTCTGCAAAGAAAAAGACTATGCATTGCATCTTTTACGCGGTGATATGAGGGATATCCCTTTTGCGGATGAAGCCTTTAGTTTTGTGTACTCCTACAACGCGATTTCCTTCATGACCAAACCTGACATCAAGAATTCCATCAATGAATTAAAGAGGGTGTTAAGACCCGGTGGCTTATGCTACGTGAATCTTTTCTCGGTAGATGATCCCGATAACCGCCCATTCGACAGAAATTCGTTTGCTTATCGACTGCTAAAGAGCGAGCGATTTTCGAAATTTGAAGATAACGAAGCCGACATCTATTTTGAATCGTGTGAGATCATCCGTAAGGAAAAAAGACTGACAGAAAAAATCGAAAATGAAAAAAAATATGTACGCGCAGATATTGATTATATAGCCAGGAAGAAATAGACACGTAGAATTCTATCTATTCAAGAGACGCTCACCATACTCTAATCAAGTTCTGTCGATCGCGGTGCCGTAAGTCGGGCCGCCGAGCAGGTGGGGTGTCAATCAAGCACAAAAAAGCCCGGCGGCCGATGATGCGACCGCCGGGTTTTAGGCATTATGCTCACATCACTTCAGAAGAACCATCTTCCTCGTTAGTGTCCTGTCATCAGTACGCAGCCGATAGAAATAGGTGCCACTGGCAACAGCGCGGCCGTAGCTGTCAGTGCCTTCCCAGTATACCGTATGCTCACCGGCCGGCAAGGGCCGGTCAAGCAGTGTGGTCACGTGGCGGCCGAGGATGTTGAAGACATCCAGTTTCACGTGCGAAGCCCGATGCAGCGACAAGGCGATATTCGTGCCCGGGTTGAACGGATTGGGATAATTGCTCAGAGAGATCATGCTGTCCGGGGGGATAATGGTCAGGTTCACGTTTAGCAGCACCGGATTATCGACACCGTCCACAAAGAAGATGATACTGTCGTGGTACGTTGCCACATCCAGCCCGGAGGGGTCTATGACAATCGTTACCGAGTCGTCGGTCATTCCGGCAGAGTCGGGCAACGCCACGAAACCGGATACGCCGCTCAGGACGACACCGACGAAACCGGCCGGAGCGTTGGTGGAAGTGAGCCAGACTTTGCGATACTCGTTAAAGATCGCTCCATGCGGCACATAGAGGTCAAGGACGTTCGGGTCAACCGTGGCAGTCTCCTGCCCCGGGCTGGATGCCGAATCAATCGACAGGTATACTACGGCGTACAACGGGCTGTTGTCGCAGCCTTCGACACTTATAGCGAGCGTGTCGCAATACGATCCGACAGGCATAATAGCCGTGTTCAGGACCTCGAAATATGCCGAGTCGTCGGTCATACCGGTCGGGTCCAGAAGATTGACGAAATCGGGTTCATCGAAAATCGTGACCGAAAAAGCGGCGGCGGCGTTCGTCGAACTGAGGAAAACACTCCCGAGCTGAGCCTTTTCTTCACCCCATTTGGCTACGAAATACTGCGTTTGCGGCCAGACGCTGGCGTAATCGACCGTCGGCCCGCCTATCGAATCAACTTCGAGCGTAATAATCGCCGGGACCGGGTTATTGGAGACCCTCTCAACATAGAAAAGCAGAGTGTCTTGGTAGACTCCGGCAGAAAGGTGGGGCGCATGCACCTGGAAGTATGTCCAGCCGTTGGTCAGACTATCGATGCTGATTATAGTTGTGAACTTGAGCCCTCCCGGGTAGTCAACATAATAGTAGGCGGGTGCATTGGTGGAAAAGACCAGAATGGCGTCCTGGAAAGTGACATCGGAACCTTCCGTAATAACGAAACTCGGCAACGAATCCTGGAGCACCCAGGCCGTGTCCCCGACGGCGCTGGTGTCCGTCAGTTCAAGAACCACCGGCAGGTAGACCGGGTATGGAATGCCGTCTACTTCGATGGTAACGGTATCGTAATAGAACCCGGGAGTGTTAACCAATGAAGGGTCGACTGTCACAAGCACGCTGTCCGGCGTAGCCCCCGAGGACTCGACCAGGGAAGTAATCTGGGCGCCCCCCGGCTGTACCGAGGCGGTGTAATCCGCCGGTTGATTACTCGAGGTCAGCCAGACACCACCGGACATGACAGATTCGGCGCCAACCGGAGCCTGGAAATCCAACCGGACCGGACTGATATTGGCCCAGTCGCTGTGGATAGAATCCACAACCTTCAGCTCCACCACCAGCATTACCGGGGCAGGGACATCGGCCACATCGAACATAAAGCGATTATAGTAGGTCCCTGCCTGATAGGTGTAGCAGGTATCGTTCAGGGTCAAGGTGATCGAGTCGTTGGTAACGCCGACGACGGAATCCGTAGTGGTAATGGGCACATAGTCGGTATCGATGACAACGCCCACGAAGTCCGCCGGGGCATTGGTCGAAGTGATAACAGCCGTCTGCGTGTGTATAAGAGTCTGGATCTCCCAGGGCGCAAGCGTGAAGAAGAGTGTGTCAGGTATGATGGCAGCCATATGAGAAGAGCTGAGCGCGTCGAAGGCCGCCACCGGGTTGACCAGACCACCACCCAGGTCTCCGATATGACCGGGGTTGACGTCATCTATATCGGTCGCCGCGCCCTTGATGGCGTTGCCCAATAACGCCACCGACAGTGCGGAAAACTTTTCCCTGAGGAGCGCCATTTGCCCGGCGGCAAACGGCGTGGCAAAGCTGGTGCCGCTCCACCAGGCAAAGCCATCTTCGACATACGCGGAATAGACTCTGGTGCCCGGTGCGCAGACATCAACAAAGGCGCCGTAGCTGGAGAAATCAGCGAGGCGGTTTACCGAGTCAATTGCGGCCACAGCGATGACGCCGGCATTCGCGGCGGGGTAGGTAAACATCGCACTACCCTCGTTTCCGGCAGCCGCGACCACCGCCACGTTATGAGACAGCGCGAATTCAACCGCATCTCTGACAGCCAGATGCTCATGCATGAGCACGACACTCAGATTGATGACGTCGCAGCCATCCAGTACGGCCCTCTCGATCGCCTTGGCGAGAGAGAATCCGTCGCCCGCGCCGTCGGGGTCGGTGACACGATAAGCTTTAATGGTGGCATCGGGAGCCGCCAAATGGACGATCCCGGCCACGAATGTCCCGTGCCCGCTGTTGTCGCCACCCGGCTCATCAAAGGCATCGTTATCGCCGTCCACGAAGTCGTAGCCGGAAAGGGCCGCACCCGACAGAGCCGGGTGAGTGTAATCGATGCCGCCGTCAATAACCGCCACGGTCACCCCGGCTCCCGTGGCAATCTCGTGTGCGGAAGCCAGGTCCAGGGTACTGACGGCCGGCTGACTTTCGTAACTGCCGCTTCCGATACCGTCCGAGAACGGGTAGCTCCCCTGAACGGGGTGCAACTCATTGAGAGTGTAATTGGGATGAGCGTACTCAATACCGCTCATCTCCATCACCGAGTCAGTCAGGCGGTAGGTGTCAGCATCGGAAGCCACCTCATACAAATACACACCGGAACCCTCCAGATAGTCAGCGACGGACCCGCTGATGCGGTCTCCGAAGACGCCTGAAGAAATCGAGTCAGAACTGAACTTTACGACCAACTGACCCGGCACGTGGTTGACTATTTCCTGCTGGTTGTCTGCAGAACCGTCAGGGTGTGACGGTCGAGACGGTCCGGTGCTGTTATCTGCCTGAACGGACGTCAGCAGGAAGGCTATCAAAAGGGCGGTTGCAGCGAGTGTCGTTCCCAGTCTCGCTTTCGGACGAATAAACACTTTGTTGCCCATATCATTACCTCACTTATTAGAAGTTACATCTCATCCGTTTTTCAGCCGGCACCAAAGACCGAGAAAGCTCCCCAGTGATAAGCTGATGGAAACCGTTCTCTGACACCGCCGACCGTTCTCTGAATGGCACGGCCAACCGATGAGCCGGCCAAATAATATGTGTAAAAAAGATCCATCCATGTTGATGTCGATGCGTCCGCCACCGCCCAGTGGCTGGCCACGACGTTACGCGCGCCCATTTCGAGCAATGAGCGGACCAGCCCGCTGGCTTCTTCGCCCGGAAGACTGGTCTGCTGACCCGTCCGGCAGGCGGCCAGGGTCACCAACCCCACCTGGTTCCGCTTGATGCGAAAATCGGCGGCAAACAGGGGACCGTCATCAAGCAATAGCGACGAGTAGAAAGGGTTGTCCACTCGCAGTCGGGCGTGGCCGCTGAAGTGCCAGATTCTGGCCTGGCTGTTATCCGGCCAGTCGGCTCGCCGGCACGGATCATATATGTCGGTGTAGCGACTTCTGAGGCTGTTTGAGACGGCAGCTACTTCTTCCCGCAGGTGCGGCAAACCCGACGACTGGCCGACAAATATTTTTATTTTTCTTGATTTGACCTCATGGCTCTGAGCATGCAAATGATGCCTGAGGCTCGGAGCAAAAGTGACATCGCTCCTGTCCGACAGGTAGTTTTTACCCAGCCTTATAGCCTGCCACGGCAGGCTGGATATCTGACCTTCGGGCAAAACCAACAGGTGCCGGGCATCGGAAGGCAACTCCAACGGAGCCAGAAGCCAATTACCGATCTGCCCCAGTAACTCCTGCTCGTCGGCAAGGTCCGATTTCCGGGGCTTCTTCCTGAAACTCTGGCTGAACTCCACGAAAAACCGCCAGCGGGCAACATACTCTTTGAGAATATTGACACCGTCAGGATACAAATACGAGTGACTCTCACCTCGATGATGAACGACTGCGATAATATCCGCCTGAGCCACGTGGTACTGAATTATGGTCTGCTTCCGGGAGGCCTCCCGGAAGTGTTTCTTCAGTGCTGCGTGACTGTCCGTTTCGGGGCTGTCCAGTTTCTCCAGACGCAATAAGTCGTGACGCACCTTTTGCCGTAAGCGGTCAAACGTCCCGGCCGGCTGCTTTGCTCTCAAGCCCCTGGTTCCGCCTGAATCAGCTATCATCTCGGAGACAGCCGTAACCTGCTGAGCCAGCTCTGCCAGACTGGCCTCGACTTTTTTTCGCACGGGATTGGCCAGGAAGAAATCTTCCGACGTGGACCAAAGGCCGGCGGTCTTGAATCTTTCCGACCAGACCGCGGCATCGAGCGGTTTCTGGTCGTATTCCGCTTTTATTAATTTGCGATGGGGATCGCTGTGCTGTGTAAAAAAGGAGGATCGCAGTTCCACCGGCGGAAGTTTCGCCCTGACGCCATCAAGAATATCAGCCGCCCTGGACCAGTAGTCGACGGCCAGCTCCATTCTGTGGTGACTCGCTTCCCTGTCGCCAAGCACGGTGTAGCGTTGCGCCAGCAGATGCGGTACGCTTTTCACGGCCGGGTTCCTGGCCAGACGCCGCAGGGCTCCTCTTTCCTCCGGCCAACTGGTTATGACCTTCAGGTCACACACCGCTTCCCATAACGGCAACTGCGCCTTGTAGAACAGTTCCCGGGCGGCCCTTATGATAGAGAGTTTTTGCTGATCGACCTGTTCGGAGTGGGCCAGGGTCAATTTGACGGCGGCCAGGAATCCCCAGTTCCGGTCTTCGCGGAAGCCATTTTCCGCCCGAGTAAGAGCCGTGCGCGCCGCCCTGACACGGCCCATGCCCATCAAAGCCTTGCCGTAATAGAAACGCGCCTTGGCGCTTTCGTACGTAATACCCAATCGCCGGGCTCCGTTCAACGCTTCCAGGGCGGCGTTGCGGGCGTCGATAAACAAATTCAGGCCCAGGTATACTTCGGCCCTGTCCAACTGGCATAACACCAGCTCGCGGGCGTGTTTCCCTCGACGGTACTCCACCTCGCACTCGTTCAACTCCTGCAGAGCGAGGTGGAAATTCCCTTCCAGCATATGCAGCCATGCCAAACCATAAAGACAGCCGTAAGCGTGCAACTGCTGACCGTGCTCTTCGAAAATCCGGCGCGCCCGGCTGTAAAGCGACGTAGCACCGGGGAAGTCAAATAACTGCACTTCGGTGTTGGCCTGGTTGTAAAAACACAAGGCCGCCGCCAGCTTGTTGCCCCGGCCGTCAAAGAATTCACCGGCCTCCCGGTATAACTGCCGGGCCTCGTTGTGGCGGTCCTGACGGTGCAGGAGGTTGGCGTAGTTGTGTTTTGTCTTGGCGATTTCCTCTTTGGCTTTTAGCTCCTCAAATGCGGCCAGGGCAATCTTGGCCCGCCGTTTCGCCTCATGGAGATTCCCCAGGTACATGTAAACATCAATTAATACGCGGTCGATGCGGGCCCGGAGGAGTGCATCCCCCCTGAGAAGACTTCTGGCTTTCAGATAAGCTTTCTTGGCTTCAGGATAATCGCCTGCCACGAGCAGGGCCCAGCCAAGCGTGCGTAAAGCAGTACGGTAAAGTAAGCCACCGTGCCTTTGAGATCTCTGGACAAACTGCCGGCCCAATGCGACCGACTCGGTGCTGGATACCTGAGTCAGGGCTCTAATTTTCTGGTCACAGGCTGCGGCCAGAGCCTCAGTTGTGCAACCGTTAAGCGATCCCGATGATAAGAAGGCCTCCACCGCCTCCTTCATCTTCTTAGCTTCTACTGCCATAATAGCTTATCGAATATCACGCGTCGTTTGTACGACAATAATCTGATCGAATAAGGCACCGACCGGGATGTCCAGTGGTAGAAACCACCCGAAAACGGCAGGACTTTCCTGGCACCGACTTTGAGGACGAAATCGTGCTTTACTTTTTGCCCGGAATACACTCGGGCCACGAATTCCCAGTGATTCTGGCGTCGTTCTGCGACGATTTCCAGGCTCAAGCTCTTGGCTTTCAATTGAATGCGCCGGACATGACCATCGGTGGCATCGCGCAGGGCCACAGGCGAATTTCCAGCCCACGAATCATAAGCGGTCGTGCCATGCACCGAAGGAACAGATTTTTCCGAGCCGCAAAACAGCGGAATCAACTCAAATCGGCTGACGGCGTCACAGGAAGGTTGTTCAATAACTCCCCCAGCCAACGTCTTGCTCCAGAGGGGCTTAGCTGAAGAGAGTCCATTCTCTATCTCTTCAATCAGACTGAGCACGGAATCTTGACCGGCAACGCCTGCGGTTTTTTTGTCTCTTTTGCGTTTATTCACGAGTTTTTTCACTTTCCTGGAGTCTTTGACTATATAATTAAGAGGGGGCGATGACCTGTTTAGTCCCGTTCGTAGCCCAAATTCTGCAGAATTTCTCTGAGTTTTTTCAGGCACCGGACTCTCAACGGACCCAGCGAGTTCGGTAAGACATTGAGGTCTTTGGCGATAGCTCTGTAGGATTGTTTGCGGGGGGAATAGAAAAGAGCCTCCAACAACCTTCGACACTTCGGATCGAGCTGCTTCAGAGCATAGTCAAGAATGGCCTGGTGTTCCAGTTGGATGATTACTTCGTCGGGCAATTCCTCACTGGCCGGCGGCGCCACCGCCAGCAGATCTCGTGCATCCGGTTTGAGGCGGCGTGCCGAAGCTACGGCGTGCCGGTGTGTCGTCTTGATGAGCCAGGCGGGCAGAGCACGCGGGTCTTTGAGGTTCCTGCGTTTTCTGTAGAGGATCATCCAGACGTGCTGAACGCAGTCTTCAGCGTCCGCTGAGGACAAACCGGCTCGGCGCGCGACGGTGTTAATCAGGCCGGAGTATAACCGGACTACCTGGCGCCAGGCGTCGGAATCGTCTTCTTTCGCTCTTTCCCAGAGTCTGTAAATATCGCAGTCCAATTTCCGGCTTCATCCTTTTCTGCGATGCGGCGGTCTGCCAGTTGAAAGAATCTATAATTCAATACTCCAAACCGCAAATATGGTTTCCGGTTGGTCCACTTTTACTTGTGCCTGTCTCCTGGTCGGCGAAAGAGCGGAGCAGCGATTCCTACAACGAAACCGCCATCAGCGGTATCGTTACCGATCCTCGCCTTTCCTTTCAAAGAATAAAAGTCGCTAATCTCTATATTGTAACGTTAAAGGAACCCCTTTTGTCAATACTTAGGTGTTTTTGCATGGCTTGAGCCGTCCAGGCATTCATCGAGGAGTATCGGAAGCGGATGCTCGTGGCGGAATCCTTTGCACGGAGCTGAATCGTGCCAACCGGTGCGATTGGGAACGCCCGAGAGTAATGATTTCTGTTGTACAGATCCGCCCGAACAGGATTCTCCGGATCGGCCGGAGCGCAACGATTATGCTGACAGGCTGGTGACGGACGGTGAGTTGGCTGGGCGACGGCTCGGAAATATGAGAACCGCAGGCGAACGATTCTCAATTCCGGAAACGCCTAAAATCGTTTCTGGTAAGCGTGGCAGTACGGGCTCCCGCCGGTACGCTCGTAGTAGTCCTGATGATAGTCCTCGGCCTTCCAGAACGTGTCCGCCCTGGTCAGTTCCGTGACGACATCGTAACCTTTGTCTTCCAGAATGCGGATGAGTTTCTCAGCGATACTTTTCTGCCCATCGTCGACATAGAAGATGGCCGAGCGATACTGGTCGCCGATATCGGGGCCCTGGCGGTCTTTCTGAGTGGGATCGTGAATTTCAAAGAACAGGCGCGCCAGGTCTTCGAAGCTGGTCTTGTCGGGATCATAGACTATCTCGACAACCTCGGCATGTCCGGTACCCTTATCGCAAACGTCCTGATAGGTGGGGTCCGAGGTGTGTCCGCCCATGTACCCGACACTTGTGGATATCACTCCTGCCACCTCTTTGAGGAAATGTTCGGTCCCCCAGAAACAGCCACCGGCAAAGTACGCCTTCTCGGTCGTTACTTTCTCGGTCACGGGGACAAAATCAAGGGAGATAGAATTGACGCAATGTCGGACATTCTTGGAAGTAAGGCCCTCACCCTCAAAGATATGCCCGAGATGCCCGCCGCACCGGGCACAGGTTATCTCCGTACGAACACCGTCGGCATCAGGAGTGCGTTTTACGGCTCCCGGAATTTCATCATCGAAGGCGGGCCACCCGCAGCCCGATTCGAACTTGTCGCTCGAGCGGTACAGCGGAGCATCGCACTGCTTGCAGACGTAGGTGCCTTCCCCTGAGTTCTTGAGATACTTGCCGGTGAAAGGGCGTTCGGTTCCCTTGCGCAGGATCACGCGTTCTTCGTCCGGTGTCAATTTGTTAAATGTCATTTTACTCTCCGCGTTATCGGCGGTGCGTATGATGGTCAGAGGAATAAGGCTGACCACAATCGCCAACCCCAGTACACCCCGGACCAACCTGCGTCCTGTCAATTTCTTACTGCTGTGCATACACCTGTCACCTTCCAAGACACTTTCCGGAATTCTGCCCGGGGGGCTCTCCGATCTTTACACTTAAGACAAACTTCGACGGCGATTGGTTCCCCAAAGGCAGTAACCCGGGCAGGTTTTTGCACTACGTACAAAGGCCATGAGGATTATCGGGTTCAAGCGTACTAACTCTCCCGAGAATCAACGCCGCCGTTGATTCCTGGCAAATGCACCGGAAGGCTTCATTGGCCCTCAGGGACCGTAATCTCGTCCCAGATACAGCGGCCGAGGGAATCCGCTCGCCAGATCAATCCAGAACTGATTTTTCAGAATGTTCGGATAGACAGCAATCTCGGTCATCTCGCTCTGGCTCATCCACCTGAGGTCTTTTATATAGTGCTCATCGGGCCCGCAACCGGCGACATTTCTCAGGCTGGGTGACCCGGCGAATTCGTCGGCCAGAAGAAAGAGTTCCAGATTGAAGACTTTGTACTCGTTGTCCACGAATTCCCGGATGTAGACAATCCGCGACAGCGAGACCTTTAGCCCCGTTTCCTCGAACGTCTCCCGAGCAGCACATGCAAAAAGTGACGGGTCGGTAGCATCGAGACCCCCTCCGGGTGGCACCCACCACACGGCCTTTGTTGTCGGGTGGACATGCTGCACCAGCAGGATTTTCGAATCCCGGACAATAAGCGATGCCACTCTGATGCGGTAGCGCACAACCACTCCCAACCTGGTGATGCCTGTCGTGAACAGAGAATCATGGAGAATATAAAGATCCGGGGGGAGGATAGTCAAGGGTGCCCATCGCCCCGCGCCGGCCTGGCCTTTTGGCGGCGACCGACGTGAAAAGCTGCAAGTGGATGCCCGCGTCCCCCACGGACTCCGCTTTGAACCCGGCCGCGCCTGGCAAATGACGACCCGACTAATCCAGAAACAAGGACAAAAAGCGATTTTTTCGCTTGACAGCGGGATTGGCCCGGGATATATTGGATGCGTACTGGGGAATCATCCTGGGGAGACTATCTTCCGCAAAGCACCACAGTCGATCCCGAGCACCAGCCTGAATCCCCAACTCAGGTCGCTGGTCTGCGGTTCGAGCCTATACCCAAAGCGGGACTTCGCGCCGGAATCTAAAACGTTGCGGAGCTGAGGAGGACGCTGCATGGAAGGTTAATTCATAGTAATCAGTAGCTAACGGGATTAAGAAGACAAGAATAACTGGGTTCCTTTTCGACGACATGGACGTCGAATCGTATTGCTTATTACATAGCGAATTCGATTTACCTGCCACAGGGGCGCAACCTTGCGCCGTCGGGTTGCAACCGCCCGAAGGGGAAGCCCAAATTATCCTCCAATCTCTCCCAATTCTATTGATACAACTAAATATATAACTGAAAACGGGAAAGGAGGTGCCTATCGAGTAAATCGACCGAAGACAGCGTACTTCTACTCGAGTACTCAGACCACAGACCTTACTTGAGTAAAAAGGGCGAAAGGTAAGGCCACAGACAGACGACTGTTGGTGAATGATTTTTTTAGCGCAGGCGAGGGAAGTCGAAAAGCTAACCTGGGTTCACGTTAGACATTAAGACCTCCCCGCCTGGCATTATTAAGATAATCAAAATACCCTTCTGAGTCAATAGTTCCGAACAGAGCGGGTCTTGCCTTTCCCCTATGAAAGGAGGTGAAAAGACAGAGCTATCCGTACGGCTTACAAAAGCCGAAAACAGCCGGTTTTCTTCCGGCTGTATCGGAACAATTGTAACCTTTCAGGAGGAATAATGACAAAGATTCTAAGAAACACTCTTCTGGTGCTGGTCGGTGTAATGCTCATCGCCTCATCGGGTTTCGCCTCCGAGTGGGTGGTTGCCCAGAATGGCGATCCGGATAAGGATTTCGATGATCTCACCACCGCCTTTGCCACTCTAGGAGCCTATGCTGGCACCCACAATATCGTCATCAGGGAGGGCAATTATACCGACGAGGGGCTGACTGCCCCCGGCAATATCACCAGCGTCGTTGGTGACGGTGCCGATGTGGTGATCTTCACCGGCACCGGAACGGCCGATTTCGTCAACGTCAGCAATGTGCCCTCGGGATTTGTCCTCAGCGGGATGAAAATCACCGGGTACATTAGAGGCGTTGGCGGTTGGACCGGGAGCAATGCCGCCACGATATCCGACAACCTCTTCGTGGGCAACTACTGGGGCGTGGCATTTGCCATTGGTTGTACCGGCAAAACCGTTCAGGATAACTGCTTTATCGGCAGTATCACCAGCAACACTTATGATGACGACTCCAATGTCTGGGATCACAACTACTACGATGACTACACCGTCGCCACTTACTATGACATTGGTGGGACGGGCGGCATGCAGGATACCGACCCGCAGGTCCTGGACAACAGCGCCTATGGTCCATCGTCAGCGGAACTCGGTGAGACTTTCACCGTGGAGATCCGCTGGACGGTTCCGGACTGCGAGGCGACTCGCGATCTGGCCGCCTGCAATTTCGACGTGACTTACAACGCCAGCAAGCTCGCCTTCGTCTCGGCTGAGTTTAATACTCTGCCTCAGGACGGCGGCGGCTTTTTCGGCGACGAGGAGACCGGCGGTGACGCGCTGTATATCGGTCCGGACGGTTCCGTGCCGGGAACGGTGCATTTTGCGGCCAGCAACTGGACCAGTCCGGTGACCTGGTCCGGAGTGGTCGGCTATGTCACGTTCACGGCTCTGATGGCTAACACCAGTGTCAACGTACACGTCGGGTCACTGTATCTCGACGGCAATAACAATCCTCTGGTTGTCGACTACGATAAACTGCAGATCTTTCTGCAGGATGTGACGCCGCCGGAACTGACCATCACGGCCTTCGCCGACGACGATAACGACGCCAACACACTGGAAGACCCGGCCGATTTCGATAACACCTATTCGGACGGCTCTTCCGCCGGTTCCGGGCCTTTCGTGAGGCTGTTCCTCGACGTAGCCGCCACTGACGACTACGACCTGGACTACCTCGAGTATAACTGGAACGGCGCCGGCTGGACCAACTGGGGAACCTATAACCCGTTGTCCGGCACTTCGTTTACGATGGTTTCACCCCACTACCTGGCGGGCGCGGCCTCGCAGCCCGAGGGAGCCTGCTGGTTTGGGGTCAGGGTCTATGATAAGGCCGGTCTCTATGATGAAGAGACCTACAACTTCACCATCGACCGGACCGGACCGGTACTGGTCAGCATGGCCATGTCCGATGCCACCGGGTGCTCTCAGGACCCGGATAACTACACCAACGACCGGACCGTCAACCTGGTCTTGACGGACGACGGCCTGGATGTAATCAAGGACGTGGACCTGACCTTCACGTCCTGGGGTGCCAACCCCAGGGTGGCGTGGAACCCGACATCGGTCGATCTGCCCGATGCCGAGGCCGCGCACAAGCTGTGGGCCCGAGCCTACGACCCCTGGAACAACCAAGGCAACTACCTGATCTACATCATGACTCTCGACCGCATCGCGCCGCCGACTACGCAGGACTTTGCCTTCACGGTCGCCAAGACCAGCACGGTGAATGTCTTTGCCGATGTGACGGGGTTCAGCGCTTACGGCTATATCGTAACCGAGGATCCGGCGGATATCGTCTGTGACGGCGCCTGGAATACTTCGCTGTCCCACCCGTTTGGCGTGACGCTCAACCCGCCGGACGGCATCAAGACCTACTACTTCTCCACCGTCGACATCGCCGGTAACATGAGCCCTGTCCAGCAGGATGACATCGAGCTGGATACACAGGGACCCGAGTTTGACGACTTCACGGTTGTCTCCAAGAACGGGTTCCCGTGCTCCAATTCCTGGACCGTCAGCGTCACGGCCAATTGGTCCGACACTGACGTCAAGAAGTTGAAGCTGGGCTCTGCCACCGGCTCGTACAATTTGACGATCGACGTTACAGGCTTGAACACCTACACTACCGACTACACAATCGTTGGCGGAACCGTCAACGACATGAACAGTGTATTCGGCGTGCTTCGCGATGATATTCTGAATTACGGTTCGGAGGCCAGCGACGCGATATTCGTTGACGGCACCAACCCGTCCCTGACCGCCATCGAGATGAAGGACCTCACCAGCGGCAGCTCGATATTCTCCAATGATGCCGAGGTTGCCGTGGAGATGACCGGTTCAACGGACATCAAGGAGATCCGCTTCTCGGAGGACAACTCGACATGGGGCGCCTGGGGAAGCGTCGACTTCACTTCCGGTTCGGCGACGGTGAACTACACCTTTGCCAGCCCGGCCGAGAACACTTACCTGCCGCTGTATGCCGAGGTCCGGGACTGCTCGGGTCGCACCGGGTCCAATAACGATGCCGGCGGCATCATATTCGACCTGACCGCGCCGGTTATCAACAGCGTGGTCATTAACGGCGGTGCGGCCAAGACCAATAACGAGAACCTCAATGTGGGCGTGAACTGGACCGACGTATATCCGGACAACATTGCCTTCTCCGAGAGCGCCACCATGAGCACCACCGGCTACCCACTGTCCAATCCTCCGCCGCAGACGTTTACTTTCACCGTTGCTACCGGTGACGGTACTAAGGACGTCTACGTCCAGGTCGAGGACCGGGCCGGCAATCTCAGCGATGTGCACGGGCCGACCTCAATCGAACTTGACCAGACACCGCCTGCCGGCACCTATGTCGTGGAGCAGCCGGTTTCCGCCAACCCGTACGTGACACCGGGATACACCAACGACCGTAACGTGATGTTGACCACCTTCGTGGTCGACCCCGACGCGGTTCAGATGTATGTCGTCAACACCGACGGCGGCGGCGACGGTTCACCCGCGGGATACTTCGCGATCGCGGATATGCCATGGGTCCTGACGTTCGGCCAGGGTACCAAGACGCTGGATATCTACTTTAAGGATGATGCCAACAACTGGGGTCCTGCGGTCCCCGGCAGCATCATCTTTGACAAGACTCCGCCGGCACCGCCAACAGCCTTCACGGCTTCGCCGCAGGGCAGTGCTTTGCTGGAATGGAGCATTGGCGAGACGATCCAGTTCTATTTCATGAGGTACAACTACAACGGCGACTACCCGGAATACACCAATACTAATCCGCCGGCTCCCGGTTGGAACCAGGGTTTCCCGGCTGACGGACCGATCGTCATCCCGGGTAACGTGACGGAGTGGGCTTTCGCAGGTCCGCACATGGATATCTACTGCTTCTCGATGTGGTCGGTAGACATGGCGGGTAACAAGTCCACGTCATATGCGGGATCCAATCTCTCGACCAACTATGTCGGTGGTGACTACCTCGGCGGCAGTTCGGCTGACGGCTGCATCGATTACGAGACGGAGTTTGGCGCGTTTGCCCAGGCTTATAACTCGTACGAGGGCGGCCTTAACGACGAATGGTACAATCCTGAACTCGATATCGATCCGCTGGCTCTGGACGGCTATTACCCGCTGCCGGACGACGACGTCGATTTCGGTGACTTCGTCGTGTTCGGTATGAACTACCACACCTATAACTGCGCCAAGACCAACGGCGGAGGCTCCAAGCCGGTCGTCTCCCAGTTGGCGATGGAGGCGGTGGTGCCGGCTATCGTAGAGGCCGGTGAAATCTTCACCGTGGCCTTTAACGCCGAGCAGTCCAACGCCATTCTGGGTTATAACCTGGTTCTGGATTTTGACCGCGAGAAGTACACGCTTGAGAGCGTCACTCCGGGCGCCATGCACGAGTCCGTGCAAAAGGCCTTCTTCTACACGAAGAATGAGACCGGTGTTGACATCGCCGCGGTGGCTCTCGGCGGCCAGTTCCAGGGCGAGGAAATGTTCACGCTGACCTTCCGGTCCGAAGTCAGCGGGCCCGTGGCGCTCGAAGCCACGACCGTTGATGTTCGCGACTGGTCGAACAACGTGGTCGAAGTTACCTTCGAGGTGACCGCAAAGGCGGAAGTTCTGATTCCGACGGAATTCGCGCTTTCGCAGAACTACCCGAATCCGTTTAACCCGGCGACGACCATCGACCTCAGCCTGCCTGTGGCCAGCGAATACACGCTGCAGATTTACAACATCGCTGGTCAATTGGTGGAATCGTTCACCGGCTATGCTGATGCGGGTATTGTCACCATTAGCTGGGATGCCAGTAACTACAGTTCCGGAATCTACCTGTATCGGGTGGAAGCCGGCACGTTTACTGATACCAAGAAGATGGTGCTGCTCAAGTAACCTTTACCTCACCGTGACGGTGAGCTAGATAGAGGGAAGGGTTCGGATACCTCCTCACCCCTTCCCTCTATACCTCACCAGTAACGGTGAGTAGGACAGAGAGGGGGGGCACGCCGTTTTGCCCCTCTTCTCTCAAATTACGGAACGGACACGATAAAATAAGTGGAGGAGCGGCAATGCTCAAAAACCTGTCCTACTTAATCGTTATGGGGGTATGCCTTTTCGGGGTCGGCCTGAGCCAACCCGCAAAGGCAGCAAAATTGTTTCTAGATATCGACACCGTGTTCATCTCCGACGGCGTTGGCACGACTTTTGATCTCGAACTCCGTGTCGATGAAGACGTTCAAAGCTTGAAGCTCTTCGTAGCAGAAATAAACTTTGACGTCACCAAACTCAAGAAGGTCTCTGCCACCGAAGGAACCTTCTGGGACACCACCGGCGCCATGACCGATTTTGGCTGCTATTTCAAGAACGACAGTACCATTCTCCGCCTGGAGGGGCTGGTGCTCGGGGCCGGGATATCGGCCGATGGTCCGGGTTTGCTGGCCACTCTTACACTGGAGGCCGTTGACACCGGCATGGTTGACTTGTCGTATGCGTATTACTCCCTGAAAGACGTCTACGGCGAACAGATACCGGCCACCGCCGAGGGCTCCATAGTCTTCGTTGATTATCCGCCGGGGCCGTTCAACCTGCTCAAACCCCTCACGGGCGCCGTGGTCGCCGGTCAATCCGGCGACAGTTTTGGCCTGATCTGGAGTCGGTCGCGCTCGGTTTATCCCGGCGAGACTGTTTCATACGAATTACAGTATGGCACGTCCATAATTTTTGACGCCGAATCGACTCTCGTCATGTCAGCCCTTGCCGACACCACCTACACGATGTACGTAGACAACCTGCCCCAGGATCCTACAACCTTTTTCTGGCGGGTTGAGGCCCACGGAGACCTTTATGGGTTTGCACGTCTTTCACATCCAGCGGTCTCCGCGTTTGATTTTGTCTACGGAGCGGTGCCGCCCGGCGATTTCGATCTCACCGGGCCGGAAGACGCCTGTGTTATCGACCTGTCACTGCAAAACGAAGTGCTCTTCGATTGGGAAGACGCCGGCAGCATCATTCAGAACGATACTACAAAGTATATACTGTACCTGGGACCCACGCCCAGTTTCCCCGGCGGCGAAGTTTTCAAGGACTCGGTCAATGATGTCTCCGAGATTCTTGTATCAGGTGACAACATTCCCATCGCCCAGTGGCAGTACTGGCAGGTGAGGGCTGTCAACCGATTCGGACTGTCCAAGTGGTCGAGTTCGACCAAAAGCGCCATGTCTTTTTACCGAGGCGATGCCAACTCCAGCAGGGCAGTCAACATATCCGATGTGACCTTCCTGATCGCGTATCTTTTCGGCATCCCGTCCGGGCCGGCGCCCGTGCCGTCGCTGGCCGGGGATGCCAATTGCACGGGATCGGTCAATATTTCAGATGTTGCGTTCCTGACTACTTATTTGTTCGGGATACCGCCGGGACCGGCGCCGTTCTGTCCCTGATATTGATAGTCCAGGAGGTGCTGCCGGCTTTCAAGGCAGAGGTGCATTTTAATAACTGCCCGCCGAGTCGGCTTACCAGGGAATGGGTGAAAAGCGGGACAGCAGAGAGTGCATTGAAAGCTATTCGGCTTAGCGGGATCAGCCCCATAAGCCGAGACAGAGGGGTCAGCTATAGAATAAGCGGTCGTTCGCAAAATATGTAAGAGGGGGAACGCCCTGACCGCGCCAGCGGGCTTGGCAAACGGCCCGGCAGTGTAAGTCCGTTCGCACTGCCGGGTTTTTTAGTTCGGCTTTGCCAGAAGTTGATTGACAAATTCAGCCGCACGATGTACAAAGCTGTTACGACACAATCGAAGGTTTGACAGTCAGCCAAGAGGTATAAATGCGAGCAATGGTTCTCAAGTCCCAGGGGCAGCCGCTGCAGGCGACAGATGTTCCCGACCCTGTCCCCCTCGCGAGGCAACTTCTTATCCGTATCCATGCCTGCGGCGTGTGCCGAACGGACCTGCATGTCGTCGACGGTGACTTGACAGAACCTCGCCTGCCGTTGATACCCGGACATCAGATCGTCGGTACCGTGGTCAGTGCCGACGAGGGCAGCGGCCGGTACGTGCCCGGTGACCGTGTCGGCGTGCCCTGGCTGGGCGGCAGTTGCGGCAATTGCGACTATTGTCGCTCGAAAAGGGAGAATCTTTGCGGTCAGGCTCGATATACGGGCTACCAGATCGACGGCGGCTTTGCCGAGTTGTGTGCCGCCGACGAACGCTTTTGCTTTCCCATTCCCCAGGGATACCCCGACCTTCAGGCCGCCCCCTTGTTGTGCGCCGGGTTAATCGGCTACCGGTCGTACCGGATGACCGGCGATGCCCAAAAGTTGGGATTCTATGGCTTCGGCGCCGCCGCCCACATATTGATCCAGGTTGCCCGCTACGAGAATCGTGAGGTCTATGCTTTCACCAGACGCGGCGATACTTCCAGTCAGGATTTTGCGCGGAGCCTGGGAGCCGTGTGGGCCGGCGCCTCGGACGAATTGCCGCCGGAGTTGCTCGATGCCGCCATAATATTCGCACCCGCCGGTGAACTTGTGCCGGCGGCTCTGCGCGCCGTCGCCAGGGGCGGTGCGGTAGTGTGCGCCGGAATCCACATGAGTGACATTCCCTCCTTTCCCTACTCACTACTCTGGGAAGAACGTGTCCTTCGCTCCGTCGCCAATCTTACGCGGCGCGACGGCGAGGAGTTTCTGGCCCTGGCCCCAAAAGTGCCGGTGCAAACGAAAGTTTCTATCTATCCCATGGAGAAAGCCAATCAAGCCCTCGATGACCTGCGAAGCGGCAGCATCGATGGTGCGGCCGTGATCGAGATTAGCCGTTGAAGCGACTTGGAAAAGTGACCGCGCCCGAGTAGCCGTCACCAACTCACTTGGCATCGATGACAACTTCCACAGGCTGGCCCGGCTGCCAACCGTGCATTTCTGAAACAACGGCCAGGACATTGCTTTTGAGGAGGTTCTGCACAAAAGGCACCATGGCAACATCGCGGCTGCCTATCTTCAGATGGATCGAATTGCTCCCGATCTTGCAGTCGGAGTAAGATTTCTCACCCTGGATGATGGCTTCGACCATCTCACCGCACGTTAGCCCGCAGAGTTTGCAGCAGCCGTCATCGACGTAGGGAAGCAGGGGGAACACCTTCTGCCTGGTCAGCTTGACGAGTTCCTGCATCCGGTCGGGATCGTTGACATCAAACACGGGAATAGATTTGTATTCGTCTCGCCCGCCGGCGAAGATGCCGGAGATGGCAAAAGTGCGGCGGTCGAGAAATTCGTCCACGTCCGTCTCGGTCTTGCCACAAACGATTTTGGGCAGCGGAAAGCTGGCAAAACCCTCAACCATCAGCCAGTCCGCCGCGATTCTCGGCACGATATCCTGAAATTCCATGCGATGGTTGTACAAAAAGTCCGTCTCCTTTATGCCTCTGGCAACAACGGGGTCGGCACCCGCCTCCATGTGGATGTAGGTATTTTTGCCGGGCTCGTCCATGCGGAAGTCTTCGAAATGGATATCTTTTATCGAAGCTACCCGCTCGCCATCAGCATGAAAACGGCTGATTAACTCCTTCATAAGTGTCGTTTTACCACACTGAGAATAGCCGCAAACCTGAAAAGCATTCATATTTAAACACCTCACTAAATTCATATCATGAAAGAGGCCACATTTAAAAGGGCCGTTAAGGAAATCAGCCCGAGGTCGATGCCCGTCAACGAGTATTTCCTCGGTATTCGTTTCACGCCGGTCTGTCCATAGCCCCGCGCCTCCAGGGCAATGGCGGAGTATGAGATATTCTCGATACTCCGCATCAGCAACGAGAAGGCGAGCTGTTGCACAGCCCGCAGCTTCTCCCGCAGAGCCAGGCGACGAAACTGTATGCCGCGGAACCTGAGAAACCACAGGCTTCTTTTGGCTTCTGAAAATATGTAAGGAATCAGACGCAGTGTGGTAAGCAGCAACAGGCTGAAATTCAAGGGCAACCTGATTTTGTCGCAAAACAGCAGGAAGTGGAAGGTCGTCACCCGTGCGAATATATAGGCCAGGGCGAAAATCACCATGAATCGGACCCACAACAGGATGGCCTCGCGCAAACCCACCGAAAAGACAAGCGGAAACGTGCCGACCGACAGCAGGACCGCACCGTCGCGCCGGAATATTATCTGCAGCGCGGAGACTACCAGCAGGGTTGTACCTATCTGCGCGAAGCGCCGCAAAAATCTGAGGAACTCCCTGGGATTGAACACGACCACCAGAACACAGAGGAACAATAGCCACAGCGACGGTACATAAATGCGAATGTCGAATATGGCCCAGGCGCTGGCCGACGTCCCGATGAACAAGACGGTTAGAAAATGTAACTGCCGGCGGCTCATATCATCATATTCCGTCAAGCACCGACGCCTCCATGTCAGTCCAGTAATTCTCCGTCAGCAGGCCCCGGTACCACTGTTGGTCGCCCGGAGAGTATCCCAGGATCAGTGTGGGAAAGGTTGTGTTGGCGGCGGCCGCCCTTGACTCATTTTTAAGAAAAGTGACAAGGTGAGCAGCGCGTCGTGTTGACAGAGAGGTCGGCACATGTCCCATGATGAGATATTCGGGCGTCTTGGCCCACTGGCACAAAAACCACACCAGCTTGGTTTCACCCTGAGAGAGTTGGAAAGGATTGCGGCGGGACAAGTCGGTGAGTTCCATTTGCCGCAACAGAACCGCCGCCCGGCGGAGTTCGTGGCGCGTGGCTCTAATCCTGTTGTTTGTCGCGGCCAGCGTGCCGGCAATTTCGCCCGTGACCGTCTCACTGAAAAACACCAGCGGGAAGTTGTCGGGTACCCATCCAATCTTCCGTCCCCATTCGGGAAGCTGCCCGGCAAGTTCTCCCCACAGGTTGCGTTTTCGGCCTCGCTGCAGGTGCGTGAACAACCCTTTGCTGATAATGGCGTCTATCTCGCCCGGCTCCTGCTGGCGAACCAGGTAATGGCGCCCGCGCGGGAAGTTTCTGTAAAGATTGTCTATCATGATACCAGTAGTTTCCTATCTTTTATTTTCCACACCGGGAAAGCATGCTCATTCAGTTGATGCGCCGTTAGTACGATTCCCTTTTGCTGGCGGCACAGGCGCTGAAACAATTCCATCCACACCGACAGTTGGCCGTCAGGGACCGCGCCCAGAACTTCATCCAGAAGGAAGAGCCGGGCTCCCTGCAGATAATAAATAGTGAACAGCGAGAGCACTTTCTGATAAAAGGCCATGTCGCCGAAACTGGTCGACCACAACTCATGGAGATCGCTGAAGATTTCCCCTAGTTCTCCCTTTTTTCGTTCGATGTCAGAGGCTTTTAAGCCCACCACCGATTGTATCAGCGCTGCCTCCTCATCGAGATTCCCGTTGAGCAAAAAGAAGTCAATATTTCTTCCCGGAACAAAGCCGGTATAGGGGAAGAAATCCCTCGGCGGGTTGTCAAATACCGACCGGCCATTGACTATGATGTGCCCCTCAAGCCTCTTCCCCCGACTGAAATGTGGGACGACGCCGGCGATCAGTTGCAGCAGGGTGGTCTTCCCGCAGCCGTTCTCGCCATCCAGAACGACGACCGCGCCTTCCTGGAGTTCGCAATGAACACCCTCAAAAAGAGGCTCGTCTTGCCACCCGAACGTGAGTTCTCGAACAGAAACCAGCATAAATCAGTCAGATAAGTCACACATGATCAAAAAATCTCTATCAGCTTCACTTCTTTGACAATGCGGTTGGGGTGCCTATCATTCAGCGGGTATAGCGTGAAACTCGCCCTGGGGTCGCTCGCGGACCGATCCAAGGCCAGTACCAGGCGGCTCTCAACCAGGTCTTTGGTTGAAAAACCCGCCCGCTGACCATCAAAGGAATGCACAACAATGCTCTTCATATTGGACAGGTCGGCGGCGCTCACCAGAGAGGACAATTCACAGCCCCGAAAATGACCGGAGAACTGCTTTCCCTTTCGCGAGTATTCGAAGTCATAGTCTTCATTAAAGAGCAGTTCGTCTTCGGCCGAGTCGTAAACAAACCTGCGGTCGGCAATTACAATGTGCAGACTTCCTGGTTCCACCGGGTCATCCCTGTCGTTGGAGCCAAGTGGCGCGGCCAATTCCTGCCATATCGTTGTCGCTTGTTCCGGGGTCAACCGGAAATCCGTCTCAGCCGCACCGTCACCCGTTCGCACAATCAGAGGTATGGCCATATCGGCGAATATAAAGTCCCCGTGACTACCTTCGCCGTTTCTGTCACCGGTTTTTCCGCCGGCTGCTCCTTCTGACAATGCCGCGTGCCCGCCGTGATCCGATATTATTAGAATGTTTCCCGTCCACCGAGCGGTAAGCTCCCTGTGCCATTCCAGAAGATGCAAAAAGTGCGCCACCGTCCGCTTGCCGTAAGGTCCGCAGGTGTGCAGCAAGTCATCCAGACCATGGTAATGCATAAAAACCAGAGGCGGCGCGCCGCTGTCAATGATACTCCGGGCAGACTGGTAGACAAGAAGATCTTTCTCTTCGGGGGAATCGGCCGGATGCAGCCTCACCTTGCCCGGAACCGGATAGAGACAACGGTCGCCTTCGAGTACTTGATAGCCTATATTGAGTTGAGCCAGACAGTGAAAGAGGTTTCTCGCCTCATCACTGTTAGTAAGCCCGCCGTAAGCCATTGCCCTGCAATTGCTCGCCGTCGTTGGGGGAAAAACGGCATGCGCCATCTTCACCTCGCCCACGTCCTGGTAGAACTTACCGCCCAGGTACCCGCTTTCAAGAAACTGCCAACCGAGACCATCCCAGTACTCGACCAGCAACGGCCCGGACTGCAGAAGTCGAACGAACTCGGCGGTCAGGACGTCCGTGCCTGTCTTGGGCGGATCAATCCAGACGCCTGCGATTCTATCCTCGAGACGAGGTAAGCCCTTTATGTCAAATCGCGAGCGGCTTTTCGAATATTGTCGAACCAGAGTATCATCTGCTTTGTCCAATACCCGGCCATCGACGAGAAACACCAGAAATCGCCGGAGCCGGGCAGGTCGTTGTCCGACTCTGGCTGACACGCCGCCCTTTTCTGATTGGCCTTCGGTCCAGTCTACCGCCACGAAATACTCCCGGATCAGGCGGTCGAGCGATAATGTCATGTCTCGGCGGCCAATGATGACGGGGATTTCGCGAAACCGGGATTTCTCGGCATAGATAATGGCCCCTACCGGCTCCCTGACACACAGCGCCGGCGGCAGACTATCCCCATAGATTGCACCATTCCCGAATTTCACCGAGGCCAGAGATCGCCCACGGGCCAGGACAGCCCATCCTTCCGCAAAGACAAATAGTGAATCGGCGTCTTCGGGCACAAAGTCCGCGGCATCGGTAGGGAAATAGACAATCTGCGAGCGCAGAGGGGAAGCGAAAGTCAGGACAGACCAAACAATTAGCAGAAGTTTCAGAATTGCGCTCACCTGTCACCTCCCGCCGATGCAGCCTGGTCCTGCCATTCCACGAGAATATGATCCAGATCGCGGTAACCGGAGGCTATCCCGGCGCAATGCCGGTAAATGTCCTTCCTCGCCCGCTGCTCGACCTGACTCGACGGAATAACCTCGTTGCCGTCGAGCACGACGCTGATCGACAGACGTTCATACGATTGCATTCGGTCGCACAAGGGCCGCCATACAAGGTCCTCCCATATGCTCTTTTGCCCGCCCCTGAGTTCTTTCAGGAAAACGCCCTTCTCGCCGCACCCCAAAAAGGTAATTTCCCTGGTTTTTAGTCCCAGAGGAACGCCGAGACCGTTCAACTCCCACGTGCCGGACTTTTCTTTCTGAAGAACCAGATAGCGGTTGATATCGCCGACTGGGTACTCGCGGCGAAGTCCGTCGGCGGTTACGATATAAAAACCGCTGCCGGGCATCCCCAACTCTGCCAGAATATCGTCAAGTGCAATAAATGGCGTGTCTCGCATATCCTCTCTAATCCGCGACCGTAACCGGTCGCTCTCCAGATAGTATAAGGCGAGCCGGTGCGGCCGGTCCTGCCTTTGACATACGGTTATGGCGA
>JAOUEU010000174.1 GCA_029858555.1 Candidatus Zixiibacteriota bacterium | reverse complement strand
GGAGGAGGAATCATAGGCCTTGGTACTGTCCACTTCGATCCAGTTCAGGCAGGAATCGCCCTGCCACTCCAGGCACTGGAAATACCGGTTGAAAATCTCCTGGACGGTATCCACCTTGAATTCCATGATGTCCGGGGTACCCAGTCTCAGGGTAATGTCAAATCCGGTGACGACGTCCGGGAAAAAGTTGTCCATGTAAACCGCAATGACAGCGTTTTGCTGCCCGGGATAGGCCGTGGTATCGGCCACCCGAAGGATCACGCGGGGGGTCTGTGCTTGGGCTAATGATGTCGCAAGGATTACTACACCAGCCACAACGAGCAGGCTGGCAGAAACGGAGAATCTCCGAGGTCTTCCACTGAAGGCCATACCTTCCTCCTTAATGAGACACGCAGGTAATTGCTAACTGTAATCCCTTAGCCAAGCTTCAAATCAAGTTTCCTGATATAGACTACCTAACGTCCTGTAAATCGGTATCCCCAAACTCGCACTCAGGGGAAGTTGCCAATCAACAAAATCTCAGAGCACTTGAGCGATTGAGTCTATAAAAGCAACCTGTTTGTAACGCCCTGGCGGGCCCCCACAGCCTGCCAAAGACTGAAGTACATGACAAATTAGCTCGGAGCGATATGACCCGTTAATTCAGACGAACCAATTAGTAGTTTACAAATTAAGGCTTCACCTATCATCCGAGCTTAAATATAAGGCTAAGGTTCTGTGTTGTCAATAGGAAAAAGCTGAATTACCTCTTTTTTCGCGCGGGTAAACCCACCGCCTCGGCGTCGACGTTCACCATCTCGAACACCTGCGCACGAACGCCGCCACGACGACGCGGCCAACCGTTACCGCTGTTCCTTTCGATTACTTCCAGCACCTTTGTAGCAATCACCATGCCGCCACGAGGCAGCAACCCCTGCCGCGTCAATTGCCGATCGCCGCCGGCGGGGCCTGATGTAAGACCGGCGACAACAAGAGAATGAGCGACGCGGGATGAACACCATTCCGATCAGCCTGTCGAATCCCGCCACAGTCTGTGCAATCAGTTTCATATCATCGGATCCTCAAATCAGGTCACTTTTTGTCGTTCCATGGGCTCGTAAAAAGCTTAGGATTTTCCCGACTTCGGAATATATTTAACGGATTCGAGCGTCTCAGTCGATGAATAAAGCGGAAGTAACTGCCGATGCGGCGGGTAAACTATGCAACCCAGACGTGATATCATACCGATATTCTGCATCCTGGTTCCCCTGATCGTTTTGTTTGGCGCGGGCAACGTCGCCGGGATTAAGTACCTGTGGGGTTTCAACTTCTTCAAATTCCTGCCGCCGCTCTTCGGATTGGTGGCCGTCGCCCTGGTTCTGATTTCCAGCGTCCCGGTGGTCTCCCGCAGATTTGTGACCCCGGCTGACAGCCCCGCCGATACTGCCGGAACCGTCCGAGCCAACGTATGG
Source organism: Candidatus Zixiibacteriota bacterium (assembly GCA_029858555.1). Classification (GTDB taxonomy): domain Bacteria; phylum Zixibacteria; class MSB-5A5; order GN15; family FEB-12; genus DAOUUR01. The sequence continues at coordinate 5,507 of JAOUEU010000174.1, read as the reverse complement.
AAGTTTCTCGTGCCTTTCTCCGCCGCCATGCTCGGTCTGTTCCTGCTCTTTCCGTCGGCTACGACCCTTCTGGGTGACGGGACCCTTCGCGTAAACCAGATTGGCGGCGGGCAGACATTCCTGTCCACCGAGATTCTGGATTTCTACCTGCACACCCGATTCCACAGCCTGATCTTCCGCCCTCTCGACCTGACCGTCAATCAGAGCTACCAGGTTTTTGCCGCCCTTTGCGGGGTGGTTTTCATTGTCGGACTCTTTCGGCTGGCTGCCTACGTGAATGGCCGTCAGCCTGTAACGACCTTCCTGTTGATGTTCTCCTCCGGGCTGACCGTTCTGTTTTTCGGCTATATCGAAAGCTACTCCCTTATCGCGGCGCTGCTGCCTTACATAATCCAGACAGGACTGCAGGTGATAGACGGTAGCCGGACTAAAAAGAGGTTTGTAATGTGGTATATCGTCGCCGGCCTGGTTCATGTTGTCGCCCTCATCATCCTCAGCGGCATGTTGTTCGCCGTCCTGTCCTCGTCGGCGAATGACGATAGGCAAAAGAGCCACCGCGCGTCCCTGTATGCGCTGGCGGCAATCGCAGCCGGGCTGGTCCTTATCTATGTTGCCGTCTTTCTGAACCTGTTCGGAATCGGCTACTACTTTTTGCCGCTGCTGCCGCGCCCGGAGTTTCAGCAGGGTATTTTGACCGCCGATCATTACCTGAATCTTCTCAACTGGCTGTTGCTTGTCAGCCTGCCTTTCCTGCTGTTGGCCGGCATAACATTCGCAGGCCGAAACCTGCGTCACGCCTTTACATCACGTAAACTGACTCTCGGCTACTGGATGATGATCCCGCCACTGCTGTTCATGTTTTTCTTCACGCCGCAGCTCGGAGGACCGCGGGATTGGGATCTTTTTACTTTGCCGGCGTTCATGCTGGTTCCGGCAAGCCTCATTATATACTTCGACCGGCGCGAAAGGAGATTGCCGCCGCTGGTGCTGCCGGCAATCCTGATGGCCCTTCTCACCACGGCCGCCTTTGCCGCCGTCAACAGCCGGCCGACCACTGCCGCCGACAGATGCTGGGAGATTATCGATGTCTCCAGGTTCAAAAACATGTTCCGCGAATACGGCACTCTTTTCACTCACAGCGAGAGACATCCCGAACTGACGGGCCGCAGGCTCGAATTCGCCCTCAAGGCCTGGAGCCAGCCGCCGTACACGAACGAAGATTCGGTATACATACTGCAGAAACTGGGCGAGATCTACACTCAGCAGAAAAACGCACCGAGCGCCTGGCAGTATCTCACGCTGGCTTATCAGGCCGATACCCTGAACCTTCTCACGCATGTGCTGATGATGAACTACCTCAACACGTTTGGCACCGTCGATGACATCACGCGGATGGCCTATACAATCGAGGGACGCTTTCCGGATAATCCCACGGCCCTGGTTATGGTGGGCCTCATTTATATTCGCAACGGCGATACCGCGCGCGGCGAAGCCCAGATGGACAAGGCTATCAGCATCAACGCCAGTGACTTTAACGCGCTCGTCAATTACGGTACTTACATGCTCGGGAAAAAAGACTACGAGAAAGCCCGGGAATTGCTGATGATGGCCCTGGTGATCGACCGTAAGAACTTCCTGGCCAACTATTACCTGGCCATCACCTTAATGGAACAGGGCGACCTCGACCGGGCCGAGGAATATCTCGCGCACGCCCGCAAATACATGACGAACAAACGAGAGGTGGGCATGGTCGCCGATTTAACCGGGGACATCAATTATCGAAGAGTATCCCTGCCCGGCAACAAAGACGGCTCCTGAATCCCGGCATCCCCGACAGCGACGCCGAACCTACCCAGTCAGGTACGGCAAGCGCGCATTTTTTATTGACTTGAGCCGCTGTCTGCCTCTAATTGGTCTTTCCTAATAACCGAATCGAACTTGAATAGATGGCCAGAATATCCAGACAGACCAGGGAAATAATCAACATCGTCGTCTTCCTGGTAGTCGTCGGTGCGCTGCTGTATTTCTATGTCATCTATCCTCTGGGAAAATCCAAAACCCTCTTGGGGCGACAGAACCTTGATGCCTACGATGACGACTCCGTCCTGGTAAACGATGCCACCACCTACATCGAGGCCGGCCTCGCGCCCGACACCTTCCGGGTCGAGTCGGATGGTCTGACTACCCTGGCCTGCCTGTATGCGGCCCCGGAAAACGATAGCCTGCCAGCGCCCCGGGGTACGGTCCTGCTGGTACACGACGAATTCGGCGACCGTGACTCTGTAGCCGGACTGGCCAGCCTGCTGATTGACAGCGGCTTTGCCGTTATTGCCTATGACCAGCGATCCAGCGGCCGTTCCACGGGGAAATACCACGGCGAAGGCGGTTATGAAGCGGAGGACATGGTGGCCCTCGTCAGCTATCTCGAGTTGCGGGAAAAAATTGTCCACCCCCTGACGGTTGTGGGCTTCTCTCTCGGCGGCGATGCTGCCCTTCTGGCTTCCCTCGAAGAAACCCGTATCGACCGCGTCCTGGCCGTCAACCCGTTTTTGTCAACCCAGCGTCTCATGGTTCGGTTGACCGACACGCACAACCTGCTGTGGTTCCCATTCCGCAAGACCATCCTCTGGTGGTGGTATGACATCCGTTCAAGCTACGCCGCCCCCTTTCGCACGATTGATGACATCGAACCGGTAGCTTGCCCGACGGTCTTGTTCCTGCCGCAGGAGAATATTGACGACCAGGAAGTGGTCAGGCTGAAGGAACAATCCGATCCGGAACTTCTCGAAATCAAGACCCCCCTGCCCGATGAGCGGGCAATTCTCAAGGTTATAGCCTCCCCGGTCGGTGTCGACTGATCCTGACCCCGGCGCCCTTCCCCTTCCGCTCGCCTTGCTTGAATCCTGAGGAACCCCCTTGCTGACTGCGCTTGTTCTTCAGGTAATTGTGATTATATTAACTGCCAAACACTGATGAGGGTGAAAAGATGAATGCGATGAAAATCTCGGAAGACGTTTACTGGGTTGGGGTACACGATCCGGAACTGGATTATTTCGATATCATCATGAAAACCGACCACGGCACTACTTATAATGCCTACCTGATCAAAGGCGTCGACAAGGTCGCCCTGGTTGACACGGTGAAGGCTCAGTTCGCGGACGAATACCTTGCCAAAGTCGCCGAAATCGTTCCTCTCGACAAAATCGATTACCTGATAGTCAACCACACCGAGCCGGATCACGCCGGTGCGATGGTGCGCCTGCTGGACAAAGCCCCCGGCATCGAAATCGTCTGCTCGGCCTCGGCCGTGCCGTTTGTCAAGAACACCATTAATAGGGATGCCCGGATAACCCCGGTCAAGGACAACCATGAAATCGACCTCGGCGGCAAGAAGCTCGTTTTCAAGCTCATGCCCTACATGCACTGGCCCGACACCATGATGGAGTTTCTGGCCGAGGACGGCATCCTGTTTTCCAACGACGGCTTTGCCGCCCATATTGCCTCCGACAAGCTCTTCGCCGACGAACTGCCCGACGATATCGACCTCGACCGCGAGGTTAAGTACTATTACAGCATGATCATGCGCCCCTTCAACAGCTTCATCCGCAAGAACCTGCCCAAACTCGACGACTTCAACATCAGGATGGTCGCCACTTCGCACGGGCCTCTCTACCGCACCGAGCCGGATAAATACATCAAGGCCTACGGCCAATGGTCCCAGGACAAGTCCGAGGGCAAGAACGGCGTGGTCATCTTCTATGCGTCGAGCTATGGCAACACCCTGACAATCGCTGACAACATAGCCGCCGGTCTGGCAAAACACGGCTTTGAAATCACGAAAGCTGATGTCACCCAGACCGACGATGAAACCTCCCGCGACCTCATCGAATCGAGCAAGGCCGTCCTGATCGGCACGCCGACTTTTGCCGGCGATGCCGTCAAACCGGTCTGGGACTTGGTCAACCTTTTCTCCACGGTCGACCGCACCGGCAAAAAAGCCGCGGTGTTCGGCTCTTACGGTTGGGGCGGCGAGGGCCTCAAACTTGTCGCTGACCGCCTGGCCGGGCTGAAGCTGAAAGTCTTCGAGGAGCCGTTCCGCGCCCGGCTGGTTCCTTCCGATGACGACCTGAACGAGCTGGCCGCCTACACCGACCGCCTGGCCGAGTTTATCGGACAGTAAGGGGACCCTGCTATGGCCTACATTAATTATATAGAATACGAAGATGCTTCCCCGGAACTGCGAGTGCTGTACGAGGAGTTAGGCGCTCCCGAAAAAACCCCGGCCAATATCATCCGCATCGCCGGCTACAACCCCACCGTGATGGAAGCCCACAGCTATTTCTACCGGTCGATAATGTTCGGCCGTTCACCCCTTTCACGGGCGCAGCGCGAGATGATCGGCGTTGTGGTTTCGGCTGTCAATAACTGCCATTACTGAATCGAGCACCACTGGGCCGCGTTGCGGTCTTTGACCGATGCTTCCGACAAGCTCAAGGCCGACCTTCTCGCCGATTATCGCCGGGCCGACATCAGCGACACCGACAAATTGATTCTGGAGTACGCCGAAAAAATCACGCGCGACGCCGCCTCCATCGACCGCGCTTACATCGAATCTCTTAAGGCGCGTGGTCTTTCGGATCACACGCTGCACGATATTGTCCAGGTGAGCGCCTATTTCGCTTATGTCAACCGCCTCGCCGACGGCCTGGGAGTGGAGCTGGAGGAGGGGTAGGGGGTAGCCCCTTCTAAATCATAGACTCACTAAGCCGTTACCACACCACCCGCTTGCAGCAGCTGCGCGGTTCATATACGATCCCCCACCGGCCCCTCGCCGGTTTTCCCTTGTTCTGGAACTTTTTGCCCTTATTTTAGATTAGGAACCAGCTGGGGAGATGTATGAACAGTTTCTATAGTCCCGTTATCGGATGCGGCTGCAAGCCTTATCGCCTCAACTACGGCCGAGTTACTTAAGCCAAATGGGAAAGAGAACAAGAAGGAGGAATGAAATTGCCCAACACAATGAAGTGTAGCCAATGTGACCTGCCAGCCATCGCGGTGATTGCGGGTCAGCCGCTCTGTGTTGACCACTATACGAAGATGGCCAGCGCGCTGGAAGCGCAGAATGATCAGCTAGCCCGCACCATGAACTACTTGTATGACATGATGGAGAGAGCCACGGGAATTCCGGGTATCGCACCGAAAATAGAGACCCGCCAACCCATTCACGCCAGGATAGACGCAAGTGTCAACCAAATAACCATTGACCGGAGCGTAGTGGGCGCAGTTAACCAAGGTACCGTAGATGGGATTGAGGTCGCATTAAACTACATCCGACAAGGCCAGGATGAAAACGTAGCGGAAGCAATCAAGGAACTGACCGAGGCTACAGCAAAGGAAGCCTCGATTGACCTAAGTACTCAGAATGAAATACTTGAGGTTCTTCATGTGCTAGCTGCTCAGGCGGCACAGCCGAAAGAGACCCGTCGAATGGGCGTGGTAAGGCATCT
>JAOUEU010000173.1 GCA_029858555.1 Candidatus Zixiibacteriota bacterium | reverse complement strand
CTCGCCACGGGAGCAGTCCGGCTTAAGGGTCCAGGCCTTGAGAGTACCCTTGAGTCCGGCCACCGCCAGCGTGCCCTCGATGTATTGCGACTTTTCGGCCTTTAGGCGCTCAAGCCCCCCGTTAGCCTCTAAATGTCGGTTCAATATCTGATAAGGATCGGTTAGATCGCCCTGGGCGGCTACTGTGGCGGTCAGCAGTAGTGCCGGCAATACTGCAGTTAAGATCCTACGAAAAGATGTCATGATATTTCTCCCTTTCGCGTTTGTACGTATGTACGGAAGCCGTCAGGCAAGGTTGCGCGGTCAGTGTCGGCGGGCGGTCCACAACGACTCGTCCTAGGCCTTTACCCATGCGCAGATGCGATGTGTGGCCTCGATGACGTTTTGGCACAGTTGACCGGTGAATTCAGCCGGTAGCGGCTGATCCAGAGGGATGGTCTCGCTGGCGGCAAGTGCACGGGAACCATCAAAATCAACATAAGCCAGGCGGGCATTGAGTTCATCGGTGGGCCTGCCGAAAGCCTGGCCCGGCAAGATGGCTACACCCGTATCCTCGAAAAGACGCTCACACATGGTGATGCTGTCATTGATTCCGCGGGCGGCCAGACGGCTCTTAAATTCCGTGAAGTCAAGAAAGAGATAGAAGGCGCCCTCCGGTGTCGGCACCCGAATACCGGCCCCGTTGAGTAGGGCAGCGCTCTGATTACCCAGCGCCGCCAGTATGCGGCGAGCGTGGCAAAGATAACGTTCAATCTTAACACCCCCCTGAAAAGCGCGAACGGCGGCGTATTGAATGGGGGCACAGACGGAAGTGTAAGTTTCACTGGCGACGACCACCATCTTGTCAAGTAACCAGTCCAGGTCCTGCGGGAAGGCAAAGGTGCCCAGCCGCCAGCCGCCAGCACCGCACCACTTGGACAGACCCGAGGAAATGATCGTCCCCTCCGGGTAGTAGCGGGCCACGGAACAGTGCCCGCCCTTATGGTGCAACTGGCCGTAGATCTCATCCGACAGAAGCACCACGCGAAACCGGCGCGCCACCTCGGCCAGTTCCTGAAGTTCTTCGCAGGTATAGGTGCAGCCGTCCGGGTTGCCCGGGTAGTTGAGCACGAGTATTCTGGGCCGATAGTCATCGTTCTGACGCTCGCAGTGCCGAGCCAGCCGGTCGGCGGTGATCCGCCAGCGGTCTTCCAGCCGGGTGTGAATAAGGCTGACTGACCGCCCGATTATCCTGGCTTGCGGAATGTACGATACCCAGGCGGGGGTGGGGACCAGCAGCTCGCCGTAATAGACCAACTGGAGGATAAACATCAGCTCCTTCGAGCCGGGGCCTATCATCACATGATCAGGCCGAAACTCGACGCGGTCCTTGCGGCGGTGATGTTCGGCAACGGCGGCGCGAAGCTCTCGCAGGCCGGCGGCCGGCAGATAATCTTTTTGATGGGCATTTTGCCGCAGTGCTTCGACTATCGGCACCGGGACCGGAAAAGGGGACTGGCCCAGGCCCAGCCGGAAGACCGTTTTCCCCTCGCGAAGCAACTGTCGGCAGCGATCATTAGCCGCGATCGTGGCGGACTGTTCCAGTCCGCGCACATTCATACTCAGGCTTACCTGTTTACTCAGATGTGCCACCGTATCTATTTAACACCTGTCGCGGCGTTAGTCAAGAACTTGTCAACGCCGGCTGGCGGGCTTTACTCGGCGATAGCAGTGCTGTCGGCAACCTGTATGCAAATCGGCCGGGCGGCCGAACGCCGCCCGGCTGGTACTACATGCAGGAGCAGCCTTATGCCGAAGGCAGGAGCGAGGTGCAGTGGGGGCACTTCACGGCCTTAATGTTGATGGTCGAGAAGCAGTGCGGGCATTCCTTGGTTGTCGCTGGCGGCGGTGGTGCTGCCTCCCCGCGCTTGAGACGATTGATATTCCTGACCAGAATAAAAATGGCAAAAGCCACGATCAGAAAACTGATAACGGTATTGATGAACATACCGTAGTTCAGCGTGACAGCCCCGGCGGCCTGGGCATCGGCCAGAGTGGCATACTCGGCCGCCTCGGCTCCATGCCTGAGAACAATGAACAGATTACTGAAATCGACGTTGCCCAACAGCAGCCCGATGGGGGGCATTATGACATCCGCCACCAGGGATTTCACAATCGTCCCGAAGGCAGCGCCGATAATGATACCCACCGCCATGTCAACGACATTGCCCTTGACGGCGAATTCCCGGAACTCTTTCATCATGCCCATAGCTACGGCCTCCTTTCATGATATCCTTTTGAGCCAGGTTACAGATTGCCGGATAGAGAGATGCTGCGAACAGCTTGTTTCCTGGCCGGCAGTATGCCGGTTAACCCCGGTGATGTCAAGTGTTCTTTCGGTCAAAGACGGGTTCAGTCCATTTGTTCGGGGCGCGAGTTCAGAAAAGCCGGCCGCTGTCAGCAATGAATAGATGTTGATAAATCCGGCAGATTCCCTATCTTTACCTGTCAAAGTCATGGCTTGCTCAGATAACACTTCGCTGTAAACTCAAACCGGGAGTCTTTTATGGGACACATGGTCGGCAAGGACATTTACCGTAAGCTCGGGAAGAAGATCGACGGCCTGACAATGCGGGCACCCTGGAATGACACACTCTACCGGATTTTGAAAGAGCTGTATTCCGCTGAAGAAGCGGAGCTTATTGTCAAAATGCCCTATGGCATGGCCCGTCTGGACGAGATTGAGAAAGTCACCGGCTACGAGCGTGGCCGGCTGCAGAAGATGCTCGAAAGTCTGTGCTCGAGAGGGCTGGTCATGGATGTCTGGATGATGGGCGGCTATCGCTACATGATTTCACCAATGGTCATAGGCATATTTGAGTTCACCATGATGAGGACCGGCAGTGATTTGAATTCCAAAGAGTGGGCCAGGCTCTTTCACGAGTACTTGCAGGATGAGAGCACCTTTTACTCCGCGAATTTCGGCAAGAAGCAGAAGATCTCCCCGTTGAGAGCCCTGCCGTACGAAGAGACTATTGACGAATCGGAATACGTGGAAGTGCTGGATTACGAGAAAGCCACCAGTATTATCGAGGCGACCGACAAGTTCGCCATCGGCATCTGTTCCTGCCGCCACGAGAAGATGCATCTTGGCAAGAAGGAATGTGATGTTCCTCTTCGAACCTGCTCAACGTTCGGAGGGGCGACGGATTACCTGCTGAAACGCGGTTTCGCCGAAACCGCATCAAAAACCGAGATGCTGGAGAGCCTGGCGCGGTCCAGGGAGCTGGGATTGGTACTGTGCGCGGACAATATCAAAAAACACGTCTCTTTTATTTGCCATTGCTGCGGCTGCTGCTGCAATATCCTGCTCGGGATAAGCCGGTTCGGCTACCCGAACACGGTGGTCACGTCGACTTTTATAGCCAGTCACAATGACGAGGACTGCACGGAGTGTGGCAATTGCGTCGAAGCTTGCCCGATAGAGGCCATCGCAATGGTGCCCGGCGGCAGCATTCATATTGACACCTCCATTTGCATGGGTTGCGGTGTCTGTGCTTTGAAATGCGCTACCGGATCCGTCAGACTCGTAAAGCGCAAGCAGCGGGTGCTTCATCCCGAAACCACTTTTGAGAGGATTCTCCTGCAGTGCCTGGAAAGAGGCACCCTGCAAAACCTGATCTTTTCCAACCCTCAGAGCATCACGGATAAATTCATGCGCGGCCTGGTCGGAGGGTTTCTCAGGCTGCCGCCGGTCAAGAAGGCCCTCATGAGCGATGCTCTGAGGTCTTCGTTTCTGGAGACCATGGCAAAACGGGCGTAAGACAAAGGCAAATCGGGCGGTTCGATCCGCCGATTCTCACCTTTATACCCGCTCAGCCATTACTGTTTGCCGAGGCGTTCCTTCATCCAGGTTAGCACTTTGGCCGGTCCCTTGAGCTGGTCGCTCCAGTCGGGCTCAGGATTGCTGAAATAAACATCATACCGAAGTGTTACGATATCCTCGATGTTATCGAATTCGGCTTCCGCGCCATACATCTTCTTGAAGAAGATGGGATAATTATACTGCTCCGACAACTCTATCATAGCCTCTTTTCCCAGGGCATGCATGACCGCTCCGACCAGAGCCGTCTGGTGCAGAAAAATCCGCTTGTCGACGTCTTCCTGACACATCCGGGCGAGGACGGAGTCACGGTAAAGGGCCTTGAAACTCTCTCCCCAGTGGCGCAGGATTTTGTGCTCCGGACGAGTCACCAGCAAACCGGAGTTGAAATACGCCCGGATCGTCTGCCGGTCAGCGGGCGTCACCATCGAGAACAGGGAATCGGCGTCCAGGGCGAGCTTGTCATAGATGCGACTCCAGAACGCATCGGGAGGTTCGGCATAGAGCGAACCCGAACGATTGTGCATCACCGGACGGTAGGCGAAACCGATGCCTCGGCCAAGGTCAAAGGCCCCCGGTTCCTGCAGGACAACGGTGTCGGAATCCATCCAGACTAATACGGTGGTTTTCCCGTCGGCCGCGGCTTCGGCAACGCCGGCGGCGAAAGTCTTGCCGGCGTAATAAAACCACGCAGCGTCGGGCGGTATGCTGCTCGTTTTAATATCCACACCGAGTTGGCGCAACCGCCCCATCACATCGCCGTCGCTGGCAGCCAGAGCCTCCGGTACATACACCCAGATGGGGGCGTTTCGGAATTTCCCGGCAAACTCGCGGATACTTTCCGCAAGGAAGCGAACACATCGGAGTCCTTCGTCACTTTCGGCGTACGTGGCGAAAATGATGTTGACTTCCTGCTGGGTCTGTGGTGAATTGTCCCGGTTTGACATCGAACTCATCGAACGTTCTCCTTCCACTTGCCCGGAGGCATTAACCGCAAATAACGCGGCCAACAGGGCAAGACATACAAAAACAACCCTGCTCATAAGTGCTCCTGTTTTGTCTCGGCCGGCCTGCCCCGAAGCTTCCGCCCCCGAACAGTGCGGCTAATCTTATTTTGTGACTGTCTCTGTCTCCGAAGTACTATTCCGGTTTCAAACAACTCCACAACTTTTCTAAGCGCGACGCGTTTCGGTGAATAGATCATGTATCTCTGACGTTTTTGTGTCGTTTTCGCTGAATTGTCCTGTAAGTGCGCCGTTTCCCACGAGTGCGCCGCGGGCCGTCGGGGTCTGCCAGTTCCGCCAGAAGAGCATCCTCTACCGTGTAGTCAAACAACTTCGGATCGATTTTTGCCGGTGGGTGGGCGCGTTCCCAGGCGACCGCGCGGAGTAACGCTTCATCGTCATCCACCGGTTCGCTGTAACCTAAGTCTCGTCTTACTCGAGAGGTGTCGGCCGTCAGGTGCTGGGCCGCGTCCACGTCATGAGCCAGGTGGGCGGGCAGGCGGTTGTCGGGCACAGTCAGGACTTTACCATCCCAGCCGGCGACTTTGCCAATAGCCCGGACCCAGGCGGCCTCACTGCGCGCTTTCCTCTCACCGACGTTATAAACGCGGCCTGCAGCCCTTTCATCGGTAACTGCCAGCGCGATGGCAGCGGCGACATTCTCAACATAGCCCTTCGTCCACCGCCAGGCCGCCAAGGTTCCCGCCAGCAGGATAACCGGGCGGCCATCATCCATTCGTTTCAGGTAGGGGAACAGGCGGTGCTGGGCATGGTCGCCCGGACCATACACCATCGGCAGGCGAAGAACCGTCCCGGGCAGTCGCGGATCGTTCATATAGACTCGCTCGACCAGTATCTTCTCATAGTGGTAGAAAGAGCTTTCCGGTCCCTCGGCTTGGCTGCGATAGGGGTAAAGTCTGGTTCGCAAGGGCGCATCCTCGGTCAGGGGAACAGCTTGCAGCGGACCGGGCTCGATCCCGATAAGCCTGCCATAGGCGCGGTAAACATCCTGACTGCTTATGACAACTGCCCGGCGCGCAATGCCTTTAAACAAGGTCATCACATCGCCGGCATCCTGCTCAGCGCCGGCTATCATATCCACAATCACGTCGGGCGAAAAACGCCTGAGGTCATCGGCATAGGTCATCAGCTGTTTGCGGTCGCCGTGAAAATGCTGAACGGCGTCGGGAAGATCACCCTCGGACTCGCCTCGGTGAAAAACGGCCACCTCATGGCCCAACTGGAAAAGGCGCTTAACGACGAAGGGACCGGAAAACCTTGTTCCGCCGATGATCAGTATTCGCATATCTAACCAGCCCTCATCCATGGCCGACGCATATCGGCAAAACCGTACGGGTGCGTATTACCCTCATCAGCCATCAGATTCTTTTTCGGCAGCGCTGGCGTTTTTGGCGGAGAAGACAGGCAAGGCAGTACCAATATAGCTGGTTGTGTCCACAGGTCAAGTCGAATAACGGGCCGGCCGATTTAGCCAATAATTGGGGACCTGGGGTAAAAAATCGGTCCGGGAAGTGGATTTTTTCTGACCTCAAAGTGATGACCGTAGCCCCGGTGGGGTCGTTGCCGCTGGCGTTTTCCCGGACCGACTCCGGGACGGCGACGTAACTCATTAACTTGTAATATATTACCGCCAAGACTTCAGCCTCAGGCGTCCGCTATGGGCTACTTTAGTGCTTGTTCGATGACTTCTACCGACATTAGAATTCTGGTCATGCTTGTGCTTTTTTTCACAATATGTGACATTGCGGTGACAATTAAGACCCTTATTCCCATATATTCAGCGCAACATGGATAGCATAATTATTGGGAGCTAGATATTCAGATTATGGAATTCGGTATAATTGGCACGTCAATCTGGCAACAGAATTTACCCCTGCTCGAGCGCCTGACACTGCACCGAGAAGGCAGAGACCAGACTTTACTGAAGCTCAAGCAGGCCATAGGCCTGGAGGAATTGATTTACCTTTCTACGTGCAACCGGGTCGAGTTGATGTACGTGGCTAAACAGGGTGAGACGCGTGGCCGCGTCCTGCACGGATTGATTGACTTTTTCTTTAGCTCGCGAAGAGATATC
>JAOUEU010000172.1 GCA_029858555.1 Candidatus Zixiibacteriota bacterium | reverse complement strand
TCGGGCAGGCCGTAAAAATCATACTCCATCATGCGGTCGACGACTTCCCTACGGGAATCAAAGTTGAAGACAAAGGAGTTGAGATAGCCGTCTTTGCCCTTCTGCATCTCGGCGGTCGTGGGAGGATCGGTGTGCATGGACTTGATCTGCTTGATTATCTCCCTGGTAGCCTGTATCGTCGTCTGCGACCCGGTTGACGCAACGATGAAGAAATAGCCGGGATAGGCAAAGTCGGATACGTAGCGGCCTCCGGGAGTATAGGCCAGCCCCAGCTTGGTGCGGACCGCTTCCGTTATGCGACTTCCAAAACCGCCGCCGAGGATGCTGCTAACGACAAGCATATCGGGGTAGTCGGGGGCGGTAACCAGGCCGCCGATATGCCCTACCCTGATATGAGACTGGGCTGCGTCAGCTTTCTCGGCGTAATAGACCTTGCTGCGCCATTCGTAACCGACCTCGGGAGGCGGCGGCACGGCGGCACTTCCGCGTGGCCAGTCGCTGAAATACTTCTCGAGCCTGGCGAGAATATCCTTCTTGTCGAAGTCGCCCAGGATGGCCATCTGCATGTTTTGTGGTTGGAAGTACATTTTGTGGAAAGCCACGAGGTCGTCCCGAGTGATGGCGTTGATAGTTTTGTATTCCGTATGGCGGGCATATGGCGAATCATTCCCGTAGATGAGCTTTATGTATTCCTGCCGGGTGAGCTCGGTCATATCGTCATTACGGCGAGAAACGGCGGTTCGTTGTTGAACCTTGGCCAGCTCGATCTTGTCCTCGTTAAAGACAGGTCGGCGAAGGACCTCGGCCAGGACCTCCAGCCCCAGGTCGGTGTATTCGCTGAGGACATTGACGAAAGCGGTTCCCGACACCACGTCAATGGAGGATTCAACGGAGCCGCCGATGCCTTCCAGCATTTCATCGATCTGGTCGCCGGTCCATTTCTGCGTGCCGCCGGTACGCATGACGGTCCCGCAGATTTCCGCCAGGCCGACTTTGTCCGCCGGTTCCAGATAGGAGCCGCAGTTTAACCGGACGCTGACGTTGAAGACGGGCAGGGACTTGTCTTCGAGCAGGTACAGCCGCAGGCCGTTGTCCAGGGTAACTCTCTCTATTTGGGGGACCTTGATCTCATTGAGTTTCGGGAACTTCAAGTTGTCGACATCCTGGGCCGCCAGCGGCAGACAACACAGCGCCGTCAGGATCAGGCCGGCAACGATTGCGATATACGATTTGCGTATCATTTTATCCGCTCCCAGTTAACTTTCAATAGTGTTCAGGGTGACCACGGTGCGATTTTTTCCGGTGAAGTACTTTTGGGCAACCCGCTGGATATCTTCGGGTGTCACAGCATTGATGCGGTCCAGCTGACGAAACAGCTGCCGCCAGTCGTTCCAGTCGTTCTGGTACATGGCCAGCCGGATGGCGAGGCCGAGGTTGCTGTTGAGGCCGTTGATGAAAGCGGCCTTGGCGCGGGCGCGGATCTTCTCGACTTCCTCAACAGGGAGCAACTCAGCTTTCAGACGTTCGACTTCGACCAGGATTTGTTCTTCGCATTCAGTCGGGGTGTGCCCGGCGGCCGGGATAGCGTAGGCCAGACCCAGGCTGGGATACTTGTCAGCGGGGTAGCCGGTATAAACGTCCACCATGGCCGCGATTTTTTTCTCCTTGACGAGGTTCTTGTACAGAGGAGAGGTGCGGCCCTCCCCCAGATAGCTCATGAGCGCGCTCACCGCCGGCCAGTCGGGGTCGGTGCTGCTGGGAATGTGCCATCCCATAGCCAGAAACGGCTGGGCCGGGTCTTCCAGAGAAACACGACGCTCGCCCTTCTGCTCCGGTTCAGTTGTCGCCAGCGGCTCAGGCGGAGGGCTGTAAGGCAGGCGGCCCCAGTATTTCTTGGCCAGGTTGTAAATATCCTTGGGCTTCACGTCGCCGACGATGGCGATGATCATATTGGAAGGGACGTAGTATTTCCGGAAGTATTCCTTGACGGCGTCGCGGGTGTAGTTCTCGATGTCGGACATGTGCCCGACGATGGCAATGCCATAGGGGTGGGCCTTGTAAGCGGTGGACACGAGGGCGTCGATGGAGCGATCGATCGGTTCGTTATCCAGTGTCTGGCGACGTTCCTCGGCGATCACGTTTCTCTCGCGATACATCTCGCGGAAAACGGGGTTGAGGAAGCGCTCCGATTCCATAGCCATCCAGAGTTCGACGCGATTGGACGGCAGGCTGACGATGTAGAAAGTGTTGTCTTTACTGGTGCCGGCATTGATGCTTACGCCGCCCTCCTTTTCCAGGATATGGTCGAAGGCATTAGGCTCGACAAAGCCGCGGGCTTTCTCGATCGCCGCGTCGAAAGCCCCGTTCAACTCGGCCAGCCGAGTTGAATCGGCAAAAGCGCCTTTCTTGCGCTCCGCGCGCAACTCATACCAGAGGGAGTCTTCCGCCTTCATGGCAGCCAGTTCCTCTTTGATGTTGGTCGTGCCGAGAGTAGTAGTTCCCTTAAAGGCCATATGTTCCAGCATATGGGCCAAGCCGGTATACTCCTTCGGATCGTCCACGCCGCCGACGTTGGTCAGGGTGACAAATGAAGCTACCGGGGCATCGTGCCGCTCCATAACGAGCACTTTTAACCCGTTTTCCAGCGTGTACACGGTGACCGCGTTTTCCAACTCAGAGAAGTCAAAAGCAGAGGTGCCGGAAACCGGCCACAGGCCCAGAAGAATGACCGCCGCTGCCAGTCTGAGGGAAGGGTTTTTCATTAATTCCTCCATATAGGACATAGGTTCAATGCAAGTGTTATGCCGAATAAAATGCGGAGAAAAGAGGATGTCAAGTGATTGCTGGTCTTCTACGAACAGGGGCACTGCGACAAAGGCCGGAGAAGCTTACCACCAGCTTATCAGCTTGGGTTTTATCGTGTGCGGGAGGTTTTCGTTCCGGGGAATAATCCGCGCCGTGACCCCGAACCTTCCGGACTCGTGACAGACCACTTCACCGCGGAAAACGTAGACGCCGCCGACGTTTTCCGGGGCGGAACCGTTGATGCCGGCCGTGACCGGACTGAAAGTGCGAATTTTCTCCTGGGAGTCAAGCATGCCCGCCACGATCTCGACTTCCACGTCCTCAGGCCGGATATCCCCGAGGAAAACCTTGATGGATATCGGGAAGGTCTGACCGACATAGAGGGTAGAGCCCAGGTCCGGGATATCCACATCCCTGATGGCGATGTTGTTCCAACTTCGGCTCATCCTCTCAACCCAGGCGGTGACCTGCCGTGTAGTATCGAAGTTATTGGCCTGAAGCCGTGAGGCAGCACCGATGGCCGGTACATAGAAGCTGTTGGTGTAATCCATGAGCATCCGCTGGGCCGTGAATTTCTCTCCGGCCATGCGGATGGAGGCTTTCATTTTGGCTATCCATCGCGAGGGCAGGCCAATCTCGTTCTTTTCGTAAAAGAGGGGAATGATCTCGCGTTCGAGAGTGTTGTAGAGCGACTGCGCGTCAAACTGATCCTGGATTTCGACATTATCGTATTCTTCGGCGCTGCCAATCTTGAAACCCACGTCAGCGCTGTAACCTTCATCCCACCAGCCGTCGAGGATCGAGGTGTTGAGGACGCCGTTGAGGGCGGCCTTCATTCCGGACGTGCCCGATGCTTCCTGGGGACGACGGGGGTTATTCAACCAGACGTCGGCGCCCTGAACGAGATAGCGGCCGATGTTTATGTCGTAGTCCTCAATGAAAACGATGCGGTGGCGGAATCTATCTTCCGAGCAGTGGCTGACGATCTGCTTTATAATTTCCTTACCGGGGTTGTCCAGGGGGTGAGCCTTGCCGGATATGATCAACTGCGCCGGGTACTTGTCGTTATTGATGAGGCGATCCAGTCGGTCCGGGTTGGAGAAGATGAGATTACCGCGCTTGTAAGTGGAGAACCGGCGCGCGAAGCCGATGGTGAAGATCTGCGGGTCCAGCAGTTGTTCGGCTCTCTGGATATCCAGCTGGGAAGCGCCGCGCCGGACAAGCTGGTTTTTGAGTTGTTTGCGGGTGAAGAAAATCAGTCGTTCCCTTCGCCGGTTATGGACGCGCCACAGTTCCGCATCCGGAATTTTGTTAACATTCTTCCATACTTCCGGGGCGCCCGCCCGTTCGACATAGTGCGGACCGAAGTACGATTCGTAGAGGTCATTCATGTCATGGGAGATCCACGAGGAGGCGTGGACACCATTAGTGACGGCCCGAATGGGTACTTCGTCCCGGGGCCGGCTGGGCCAGATGTTGTGCCACATTTCGCGCGACACCTGGCCGTGCAGCTTGGAGACGCCGTTGGCAAAGGCCGACGTCTTGAGGGCGGCCACCGTCATGCCGAACTGCTCGGCCTCGTCTTCCGCGAAAACGCGTCCCAGCGCGACAAACTCCTTCCAACTGAATCCCAGGTCGGTAACGAACTTGCCCAGGTAGCGGTGTACCAGCACCGGATCGAATTTCTCGTTTCCGGCGGGTACCGGGGTGTGAGTGGTGAAAACGGCCGTCGACCAGATGTATTGGGCGGCCTCCTTAAGGGAAAGCTTCCTGTCCTGCATCAGGGTGCGGAGGCGTTCCAGAGTGAGAAACCAGGCGTGCCCCTCATTCATGTGAAACACCGACGGTTCTATATTCAGCGCCCGAAGAGCCCTGACACCGCCGATGCCCAGGATTATTTCCTGGCGGATGCGCATATCCTTATCGCCGCCGTAGAGGACGGAGGTGATCTCGCGATGTTTCGACGAATTTTCCGGGATGTTGGTGTCGAGCAGGAAAAGCGATATAACCCCGATGGACACTTTCCACACCTGCGCCACCACCGGCGTGCCGTCTATATCCACTGACACGCGGAGAGGCTGGCCGGCGTCGTCTTTGACCGGCCGCACCGGCATCTGGTACCAGTCGTTTTCGATGTAACGTTCCTGCTGCCAGCCGTCGGCGGAGAGTAACTGGTGGAAATAACCATAGCGGTACAGCAGGCCGACGCCGACAAACGGCAGGCCGAGATCGGTAGCCGATTTGAGAGTGTCACCGGAGAGAACGCCCAGGCCGCCCGAATAAACGGGAAGGCCCGTATCGAGCCCGTACTCAAGCGAGAAATACGCGATGGTGTGATCGCGAATTTCCGGGTGGTTATAGTCGAACCACTTTTTCCTTTCCAGATACTGGTGATACTTCTCGCACACGCGGTCAAGGCTGGCCAGAAAACCCTCATCATCAGCCGCAGCCTGCAGGGTTTCCTGGGGGAGCTTAGACAGCATCTCGACGGGGTTCTGGTAGCAGTTCTCCCACATTTCCGGGTCAAGCCGAATGAAGAGTTTCACCAGGTCCCAGTTCCATGAGTACCAGAGGTTGTTGGCCAACTCCTGCAGAACCTTGATACGTTCCGGAAGTTTCGGCAAGACGAGGAACTGTTTTACGCGCATCGGAATCCCTTCCAGTTATCGCCGGTGTCGTAGTATAACAATTATTGTCATTACTACTATTTATCGCCGAAATCAACAATAAATTTACAGCCCGGCAGGAGTCCGATCTTGTGTTCGGGACGCGCTCGACCGGGTGGTACGAGATATTTTTTAGTTTTTTTGCGGTGTCGGTTTTGTTACTTTCCATCCATGAAACAACACAGAAAGCGTGTAGGAATCCTCACCGGGGGAGGAGATTGCCCCGGGTTGAACGCGGTCATTAGGGCTATTGTCAAGACAGCTCACCACGACTGCGATATGGACGTAATCGGTTTCCTCGACGGCTACGAGGGTCTGATCGAAAACAGGTACCGGGAAATAAACATCAAGGATGCCTCGGGCATCCTGGCGCTGGGAGGGACTATCCTGGGAACGTCCAACCGGGCCGATCCGTTCCACTTTCCCGTCCTGCAGGGAGAGGAGTATGTATATCTGGACCGTTCCAGCCAGGCCGTTCGCAACTTCAATTCGCTGGGGCTGGATGCCCTCATCGCCATCGGGGGGGACGGCACCATGGCGGCGTCCGCGGCTATGATTGACATGGGTCTGCCTATTGTCGGTGTGCCGAAGACCATCGATAATGACCTCTGGGGGACCGACGTGACTTTCGGGTTCGACTCGGCGGTCATAACGGCCACCGAAGCGGTCGACAAAATTCACACGACCGCCCAGTCACATCACCGCGTCATGATAGTGGAAGTCATGGGGCGGTATGCCGGTTGGCTGGCGTTATCGGCCGGGCTGGCCGGCGGCGGTGATATCATTTTGATGCCGGAGTATGCTTACGATATCGAGGCCATCTGCGATCAGGTCAGGACCAGAAACGCCAAAGGCAAAAACTTCTCGATTGTGGTGGTTGGTGAAGGAGCGCGACAGGTCGGCGGCGAAATGGTCGTCAAACGCGTGATCGAAACCTCGCCGGACGCCATCCGGCTCGGAGGTGTGTCGCATCAAATCGCCGCCCAGGTGGAGGGCCTGACCAATATCGAATGTCGTGTAACCATCCTGGGGCACCTGCTGCGCGGCGGATCTCCCAGCGCTTTCGACCGCATCCTGGCCACCCGGCTGGGCGTTGAGGCCGTCAAGCTGGTGGACGCAGGCGGGTCTGGCCTGCTGGTGACGCTCCGGAACGGCAAGATGGATTCGATACCCATCAAGGATGTGGCGGGCAGAATCCGCACGGTTACGCCCGACTGCGATTTGATCGGCACGGCCAGTTCTCTCGGGATCTGCCTGGGCTTCCCGATAGGTGCCGACCCGGCGGAGCATTACGAAGAAGTCAAGCCGGCCAGAAGGCAACCAAAACAGACGACATGATGCGAGCGGGTACGGCGACGAAGAGATTGGATCAACTTGATTAAGTTAGCTTTCCATGGTGCGGCCGGCACAGTAACCGGCTCGAAATACCTTATCTCCGTAAACGAGCAGAAAGTCCTTATCGACTGCGGGATATTTCAGGGTCCACGAGACCTGCGGCAGCGA
>JAOUEU010000171.1 GCA_029858555.1 Candidatus Zixiibacteriota bacterium | reverse complement strand
GAACGGCGAGATTCGCGATAGAGATGCGGACACAAGTCCTGAAGGCAGATTCGCGGCCCGGATTTCCGTCCGCTGGCCGGCCTCGATATAATTGAGCATCCGATCGGTCAAGACAACTTCCACCCGAACGCTATCGAGCTGGCCGAGCAAAAACAGACTGGTCCCGGGGCCAACCATCATTCCGACTTCGGCATTACGGTTTCCGACTGTGCTGGCGATGGGTGCGCGGACTACGGTTTGCGCCACGGCTTCTTCCCGTTCGGCAACCGTGGCCAGAGCCTGTTCCACACGAGCCTGGGCGAGTTCCACATCAGCTTCGGCTGAAACCGCCTGCATTTCGATTGTCTCCAGCTCGGCACCGCTGGTCAGTCCTTTTGCCGCCAGGGCCCTGGCCCGCTTCAACCCCGCTTCCATTTCCTTTAATCGGGCCTCAGACTGACGGGCCTGGGCTTGCGCTACCTGGTGTGCCGCCCGAGCCTGTTTCAGCCGCTCTTGAAACTCATTATCCCGAAGACTTACCAGCGGTTGGCCCCGGCGGACCTCGTCTCCGTTTTGCACGTGAACGGCCTCGATAATCGCGCTGATTTCCGGGAAGATCTCGACCTGATTTCTGGCTTTAACGACGCCGCTGAGGCGTTCAGTCAAAGGGAGAGAACCATATTGCGCCTGAACCGCCTCCAGAGCCGGAATCAGCCGGTTGCGGTCGTTGTTGGTTTCGTTCGACCCTCCGGAACACCCGAAGAATAGTAGTGCGGCACAGATGAAACTTATTAAGCCATCGATGCGTCGTTTTTTCATAATTGTTTTTCGATCTTTTGTTACCGGCCCTGGTCGCATGCGGGACGGCGGGATGAGGTTACTCAGAAGCAGTTTTGGACTCATTCCGGCTTGTATCTGTCTTCTTTTTTGTCACAAACCCGGGTATAGGCCTGCCCGGACCGACAAATAAGTCTACTATTCAAGTCCATACACTCAGCGGATATACGGAATGCAGGGGAAGGGTGACGTATCATCTATGGTGAGTTCTTTATTATCGTCGCTATTCGACCGCCCAATTTCAGTCTGTGAACCATCGCTCTGTTAATAGTCTTTAGACAAAATAAGTTCCCAAAGAGATTAAGTCAATATCTGCGACAGTTCCGGTCTCGTTTTCAGTAGACTTAATATAAGGCCGGCAGTCCCGATTCGGCCGCGGTTCTCGGCGGAACTCAGGAGTACCTGCCAGGAAGAGGAGCCAGAGGGAACTCGCCTTTTAGAGGTTGCAGTCTCACCAGTTCTCGCGGCTGGCAGCGGTCGGCCTTTAAATCTCACAGCAAGCTCAGACAGGCTGTGATGTCAGCAACGACAACAGGACGGCTGAGGGTTGTCGACAGGGGTGACTCTGGTCAAGTACACAAGCGGCCCGTAAATCGCTCGGCTGGAACACATGTGGAACTCCAACCGTGGTTCGAGATCGGCCGCACAGTGGCAGGCACAAGTCGCTGCTCAACAATTAATTAGATGACGTCAGTCATCTTCTCCCACTTAATCGGGGTCTGGGCAACATCTACTCCGGGATCCACCGGTTCGACGGTCGTAAAGTCGATGGTTTTTCAGTTCGTTGTGTGAAAAACGCCGGCTGTTGCGACGGCTCTCGCGGCAACGCCAATGGCGATCCCAACGACGAGGTAAACATATCTGACGTGAGTTTCCTGATCCTGTCCTATGATATGTATTTTGTTGGTCCGGTCTGAAACAACCAGACACATCCACAGCATCTCGGTGGCTCTGAAGAAACCCGTTGGCAGCGGCTGCCGATAGATGGTGGCGATGTCCCGGACGCCGTCTTCAAGAACACCATGACGTATGTTTCCCAGGTTGAGCCGTTGCCAGTCCCAACGAGTAGCCGCAATGCCTGAGAAAATTATGTGCGGCCTGGTTCCGGTCGAAAATGCCAAGATCGAAGATTCCAACAGTCACCTTCAGAAGGAGTGTCCGGTGCTGAGCTGTTCTGGACACCGGAGGATACTCAACAGAGAGCAGTTGAGAGGAAATCAGATCACGGCAAGATTCGAGTCGCGCTGGCTTGAACTCACGCCAGTCTGCCGAAGTTCGTACTTATGGAAGACCAAAACCGACCCCTGATATTGTGGGCTGGTTTTCGATGCCGGCAACAACCGTGTTGCGAACGGGCATGATTAGCAATGTATGAAAATGCATTGCAAGGAAATCACACGGTGTACGTCATAAAAGGTAGCACAATATCGGAAGACTCCGTCCCGACAGTAAGTATGAGGAGTACGCCAATGAAACTGTTCGCTTTCGTTCTGACGCCTGTTATCCCCTTGCTGGCAACGGCGATTATGGATGACAATAGAAGGCAGACAGTGACATCACTTTTGACCCATGGAGAGCACATATGAGACATTTAGCAGTTATGGCGCTGGTTACCCTTGCGCTGGCGGTCACGGAATCGGCCGGAGTCAATTGCCCTCGACAGATTGTGTTTGAGAAGAGCCTGCAAACTCTTGGCAACACAAGAACTATGAACATGATCGCTGGGGACATCGATCTGGACGGAGATATCGACGTGTTTGTGCCCAACTATATAGGTTCGTCTTCGCTATGGCTGAATGACGGGCACGGCACTTTTTCATTAAGCCCCCAATCCTTCCCGCTATTGGAAGTCCATGGAGCGGCGATCGCCGATTTCAACGGCGATACGCGCCCGGATATTTTCGTGCTAAGTCATGCCAGCCCCTCCCGGATCTTCTTTGGCAACGCCGACGGATCGTTCACCATGGGCAGCCAGCAGATCGGCATCGGGACCTATTACCCCGGCACGATCGTGGTGGGAGATGTCGAAAACGACGGAGATCCGGATGCCTTTATTTCCTATTACACGCTGCCGAATCGGCTGTGGCTCAACGACGGAAACGGTGAGTTCACGATTACCGGCACGCTGTACGGCGATGGTAGTGGCAATGACATGGAACTTGCCGACTATAACGGCGATAACTTCATCGATCTGTTTATTACTTTTGCCGACCGACCCGATGAGATTTGGCTAAACAATGGCTTCGGCGATTTTATCAACTCCGGGCAGACCCTCGGCAATAGCAGCGGGTACGAAAACTCGGCTTGCGGCGACGTGGACGGCGACGGTGATGTGGATCTGGCTGTCGCCAACTCGGTCGATGGCGCCAAAGTCTTCCTCAACCAGAACAACTCGGGGCTGTTCGTTGATGCGACACCTTACTTCGAGGCCGGTACGCCGAAAATCGAGTTCCTGGACGCCGATGCGGACGGGGATCTTGACCTGGTCACCGCTCATCGGACCAATGGTGCAAAGTTGTGGGTCAATGACGGCTCGACGAATTTCGCGCAAGTCAGCCAGTTTGTCAGTGCCTGGGCGCAGAGCATTGCGTGTGCTGATCTGGACGGCGACACCGATCCCGACCTGGTTCTTGGGGTCGTCGAGAACTCCGGTGGTAATCCGATCTTCTTCAATCGATCCGTCGATACCTGCCACAGCTCCGTCACCGATGTTGACGGTAATGTGTACGGAACAATCACCATCGGCACCCAGGTATGGATGGCCGAGAATCTGAAGGTGACGCATTACCGCAACAGTGAAGCCATCCCGGACGTGACCGATCCTACGGCATGGGCGAATCTCTCCACGGGCGCTTCCTGTGCCTATGACAACGATGCAGGTCTAGTTGCCACCTATGGCAGACTGTACAACTGGCACGCGGTGGCTGACAGCCGGAATATCGCACCTCTGGGTTGGCATGTGGCGACCGATGCCGACTGGAAACTGCTGGAAATTTTTCTCGGTATGAGTCAGACCCAGGCCGATTCAACGGGGTGGCGGGGAACGGTCGAGGGTGGTAAACTCAAGGAGACCGAAACGACGCATTGGGTCAGTCCTAATGTCGCGGCCACGAACGAGACAGAATTCTCCGGGCTACCCGGTGGCTACCGCTACGAGGGCGGCGCCTACGACGGGATCGGCCTGCACGGCGTCTTCTGGACATCTTCCGAGATCAGCAGCGGCTTCGCCTGGACCCGGGGTCTGGGCCACGTCTACTCCGGGATCCACCGGTTCGACGGTCTTAAAGTCGATGGCTTTTCAGTTCGCTGTGTGAAAAACGCCAGCTGTTGCGACGGCTTCCGCGGCAACGCCAATGGCGATCCCGACGACAAAGTAAACATATCCGACGTGAGTTTCCTGGTCAGTTATCTGTTTGGCATTCCGACCGGACCCGCGCCATCGTGCCCGGAAGAAGGCAACGCCAACGGTGACCCGGATGAGAAGACTAACGTCTCCGACCTTACATATCTGATAGCGTACCTTTTTGCCGAAGGACCCGGTCCAGCACGTTGTCCCGGAATCAGTGTGAATTGAATTATCTTATTTTCAGGAGAGTTCTAAAGTGAATCGGACTATTTCAGCAAAAGCATCTTCTTTGTGTTGATGAAATCTCCAGCGACCAGGCGGTAGAAATAGATACCGGTTGACACGCGTTCCCCGCTGGACGAAAGACGGTCCCACGAGACTCGATGACTACCTGCCGGGTACTCCTTGTTAACCAGATCTGTTACAACCTGGCCCAGGCTGTTGCAAATGACAATCGATACGCGTGACCGACGAGGCAGATCGAATTCAATGGCCATCTCCGGATTGAACGGGTTGGGATAATTCCGGAACAAATGGAGCGACTCCGGTAACGCGCTCTCGGGATCTATTTCGACATCGGTAGAACCCGTATCCCAGGCGAATTCCAGCAACCGGCAAGTATGCTCGAACTCCCCGGTGACCTCAATCCGAGTCAGACAATTCCTTCCGCAAATACGATATCACAGTCTGATCCAGCCTGAGTTCCGGGTTCCCGAAGACGCGATACTTGTTCCGTTTCCAGAAGCGAAGGGCTGCGGGGTTGTTCAATTGTACCGCGGTCCGGATTTCGCTGACCTGGCCGGTCGCTCTGATTGTGCTTTCGACAAGGTTAACGATTCTCGTCCCGATCCCTCGATTACGCAAAGGAGGGATGATCATCAAAAGGGAAATGAACGCCACATGAGCCATTCCGTTGAAATCACGGGGGACGTAGTCAACTATACCGATCAGCTTTCCGCTCGATGCGTATATGCCGCAGAAGAGACCATTCTCGTTCCGGGATGTTTCCATATCTCGGAGAACCATTGCCATGGATGCCTTTGGCTTCGGGCCCAGAGCTAAAAAATCCTCACTCTGACAGTAGATATCAAGGACGGCCCCTATGTCACTCTCAGTGACCGGCCTTATTTCGAACGAGTTATCAAGCATAACCTTTGTACGTCATCAGAAAATTCGGACACGATGATACCTGAAGTTATAGCGGCACCTGCCATCAGGAAAGGGGGAATTAACTGCGAAACGGCCCAAGGCGAGACGAGTTCCCGCCGTCTAAAGCGGCGCTTATAAGTCGCTAAACGTCAAAGAATTATATTGGGACGGCGTTTCCATCACGAAGCACGGAACCTCGCGGAAGACACACACACGCGAATGAGAAAAAGCGGCTTCGACCCTGCCCGCCTCAGGCTCTGCGTGGGTTCGATATTGAGTTTAGGAGGAATTGGTCGACGGAGAGTGGAATTCGTTGCACAACAATTAGTTAGTTTCTTCTGGGCGGCGAAGGTGTCATCGTACATCTGGGTTATTTCGAGGAGTAAAATAAATCAGGGGAATTGGAAAAAGGGTGAAACAATTCCTTGATGAAATTCGTGTATTAGTAGTATATACTACTATTTTATAAGGAGCGGCGAAAAGGGAAGAACCGAACTTGAGTCCCTTGTGGGGCTGGGTTTCACAAGGCTTGAGGCGGAGGTGTATACATATCTCCCTGCAAATTCCCCTGCCACGGGATAAGCCGCTGCCAAAGGTATCCGAAAGCCTACTGCAAACACATACAAAGCGCTCGAATCGCTGCATCAAAAGGGCGCCATAATAATAGACGATGGCAAGACTAAGGCCTGTCGAGCGGTGCACCCTGATGAGCTGTTTGAAAGCATCAGACGGCGTTTAACAAACTTCATCGACCGAGCCAAGACAGAGTTGCGAGAACGTGTCCGAGGCCAAGGCGACAACCGTATCTATCAACTCCAAACAGTGGAACAGGTGTTATCGCATTATCGCACCATGTTGTCCGGATGTGAACACATAGCGCTTCTGGATTTCTTCCCATTCGCTATAGACGAGTTGCGCAATGACGTAATCTCGGCCGCGAAGAGGGGTGCGCACATAGTTGTTCGCTTGTACAAACCGGCAAGATTACCCGGCGTGCATGCGATAGTGGCTCCAGAATCCAGCCGCATTCTCGAGGTATGGCCCGGACACTGGGCAAATGGCGTCGTCGATGGTCAGGAATATCTTCTTGCCTATTTCTCGAAGGATACGCGCGAGGTTTATCAGGTTATCTGGAGCAATAACTACTTCCTTTCCTGGATTTACTTCGACGCCCTGGTAAATGAAATCATACTCTCTGGCCTGCGTCAGGGGATAAACGACGGATTGCAGACATCGCAACTCAAGACTATCCTTAAAGAATATAGGCGCCTGTTCAAAGTGACTTCGCAGCCGTATGAGGGAGTCTCATCGTTTCTGGCCAGCAACTCTCATCTAACTTATCAAAAGAGGTACGAAAAATGAAGAAGGCAAAATCCGTCATAGGGCACATCGTTGCCTCAGTCTTAATCCCACTGCTGTTGTACTGTCCCTCGAAAGCAAGTAATAATCTCACCGACCCCTACGAGATCTTCCAGAAGCACTTTGAGGCGATTGGCGGTCTTGACAGACTCAAGGCCGACACGACCGCGCATGTTGAAGCAGAACTATCCGTATTCGGATTGAAGGGAACCGTCATCACCTGGAGCAAGAAACCTATCTACCAGAGACAGGAGGTTGACCTGGGCGTGTTTCGGGAAACCTCCGGTGATAACGGGCAATACAAATGGACCTGAGA
>JAOUEU010000170.1 GCA_029858555.1 Candidatus Zixiibacteriota bacterium | reverse complement strand
TAATGCCAACGGCGACCCGGACATCAAGGTTAACATTTCCGACGTTTCATATTTGCTGGCGTATATGTTTGGAATTCCGACCGGGCCGGCGCCGAAACCCTGCCCGTGATTTGAACTGGCAAGTACCCGAAACTTGAAGAAAACCCGCCCTCCCCCGCGAAGGCGGGTTTAATATTTTATCAAACTTATGCCCGGCCGACTCTCATGGACTGACTGTCCGTCGCGCCCCTTGAAAACGATAGACAAGCCCATATTGCCCTTGCAAAACTGGTCACCGATGACTATATTTTTTTCGATGGGTCTTGGCCCCGAGACCCGTTGACTCGCATCATCGTGTATCAGCCTGTCGACCGTTTCAGGGACAAAAAGGATCGAGTAACACTGAAGGTTGCAGCTTCCGGTGCTGCGGCAGGCATACTTGCGAGAGTGCATGGGAAGTTGCAGAACAAAAGGAGTTTTGCAATGTCAGGTTCACCCAGGCTCTGCGTAGCATTACTATGTTTGCTGGCGATTCTTGCCGCCCCGGCCCGGGCTCAGAACGGAGTTGTCGGGTCCCAAAAAACTTCCGCTAACGAATTCATTCTACCAGACGGCCGCTTTGACCTTGAAGCGGCCCGGCGAGTCGGCTTTTCCGGCTCACTTGAATTCGGGGGTTTTGACGTCCGACTTGACCCCACTACCGGCGAGCCGGTGCTTTCCCCGGCTGGTGTCAACAGTGTGGAATCTCACCCTGACGACATTTACTGGGCAGAGGGGTTTAGCCAACCCGTTGCCGGGATGAATCATCATGTGGAAGCCCTGACTGTTTACGACAAGAAGCTGATCGCCGGGGGATATTTCACGACGGCCGGTGGCATCGCCGCCAATCATATTGCCTGTTGGGATGGTTCGACATGGCAGCCGCTCGGCACGGGGATGAATAACATTGTTTACTGCCTGACGGTCTACAACGGCGATCTGATCGCCGGGGGAGATTTCACGACGGCCGGCGGGGTTGCTGCCAATCACATTGCCCGCTGGGATGGTATGACATGGCAGCCGCTCGCCTCGGGGACGAACAGCAATGTTTTTGTTCTGACTGTCTACGATGACAAGCTGGTTGCCGGGGGAACGTTCACTGCCGCCGGTGGTATCATCGGCACCAACTACATTGCCGCCTGGGATGGTGCCGCCTGGTCGACTCTCGGTTCCGGGATGAACGAGCGGGTGTTTGCTCTGACTGTCTACGACAACGAGCTGATTGCCGGGGGAGTGTTCACCACCGCCGGTGGCGCCAGCGCGAACCGTATCGCTGCCTGGGACGGCTTCGTCTGGTCGACCCTCAGTTCCGGGATGAACGAACGCGTGTGGGACGTGGTAGTGTATGACGATAAGCTGATCGCCGGGGGAATATTTACCACCGCCGGTGGCACCAGCGCGAACCGTATCGCTGCCTGGGACGGTGCCGCCTGGTCGACCCTTGGTGCCGGGATGAATAATATTGTGCAAACCCTGACCGTTTACGGCAGTGAGTTGATCGCCGGGGGAACGTTCACCACCGCCGGTGGCATGAGTGCAAACTATATCGCCGCCTGGGACGGCTCCGCCTGGTCAGCGCTGGGTTCCGGGATGAACTACTATACGATGTCCCTGGCCGTTTACGACAACGGGCTCATGGCCGGCGGAGCTTTCACCACTGCCGGTGAGAAACCTTCATTCTATATCGGCCGCTGGGACAAGCCCGCTGGCTGCTGCATCGGCTCTCGTGGCAACGCCAACAACGATCCAGACGATAAAGTCAATATTTCCGATGTGTCATTTCTGCTGGAATTTCTGTTCGGTATTCCGACCGGCCCGGCTCCCGTCTGCTGGGAGGAAGGCAACGCCAACGGTGACCTGGATGAAAAGGTAAACGTCTCGGATGTCAGCTATCTTTTGACTTACCTGTTTGGAATTCCGACCGGTCCGGCGCCACCGGCGTGCCCGTGATCTGACTGGGCAGACATCTGATATTGAAGAAACCCCGCCCTCCCCCGCGAGGGCGGGTTTTATATTTTATCAAACTTTTGCCCCACCGGCTCGTTTATAACCATATCCGCATCGCCAACTACAGAAACGGTTGAAACACCAACACCATCTCGGGAGTAAACATCATGCGAATCAGTTTCCTGCAGCGACTCATCAATCTCGCCCTGCTGCTGACCCTGGCAGCCTTTTTCACGAGTTCCGCTCTGGCCCAGTCCAAAATGCCGCAGCGGTCGGAAATCAAAGACAAATACAAATGGGACTTGTCCCACATTTATCCCGACTGGGAGGCTTGGCGGCAAGGTCTTGCCGAAATCGAACAGAAAATGAACGATTTGCAGCGTTTTCAGGGCACCCTGGCCGGCGGACCGGAGAACCTGCTCAGAGCCTTTCAACTCAACGACGAAGTGGATATACTGTCCTACCGGGTCTACCGTTACCCGCAACTGGCGTACGCTCTGGACACGCGGGACCCCGAGGCGGGCGCGGGGCTGCAGCAGGTGCAGGGCGTTTTCGCCAGGTTCGGCACTGCCACGGCCTGGCTGACTCCGGAACTGCTGTCGATCGGCTGGGACACGATGTCTACCTGGCTCGATAAGTTCGAAGGCCTGGCGCCTTATCGCCATCCTATCGAAGATGCCTATCGACTGCAGCAGCATGTCCTTTCCGAAGACAAAGAGCGCCTTCTGTCATACTACAGCATTCTCGGCTCCACCCCCACCGACGCCCACCGCGCTCTCTCGACAGCCGACATCGACTATCGGGAGGTGGTCCTCTCTGACGGCGATACCGTGATCCTGACCCCGGGCAATTACCGCAGTGTTCTCACCACGCGCGAAAACCAGGCCGACCGGGCGGCCGCCTACGACACCTACTACAAGACCTATTCCGACAATGCCAACACCTATGCGACCATCTACAACGGCATCCTTCAGCGGGATTGGGCCAACGCCCAGGCGCGCAATTACCAATCATGCATGGAGGCCGGCCTGAACGGATACAACGTTCCGCCGATGGTGTTGGAGAATCTCATCGCCTCGGTCAAGCGCGGTCTGGGGCCGCTCCATCGTTATTTCAAGATCCGCAAAGAAGCCCTGGGAATCGAAGAATATCACAACTATGATGGCAGCTACCCGATCGTCGACTTCCACAAGACCTACGAGTACGACGAAATCGTCGATTGGATCATCGAATCCGTCGGGCCCGTGGGCAAGGCCTATCAGGACCGGGTGAAGGAGGCCTTTGAGAATCGCTGGGTCGATGTCTACGAAACACCCAACAAGGCGACCGGCGCTTTCAACGCCAGTTGTTACGGCGTGCACCCCTATATACTGATGAATTATAACAAAACTCTCGAGAGCGCCTTTACGCTCGCTCACGAGGTTGCCCACGCCATGCACTCGGTGCTTGCCGAGACCCACCAGCCCAAAGCCACCTCCTCCTTCACCCTCCTTGGAGCCGAAGTCGCCTCCGCCGTCAATGAGGCCCTTCTGACCGATTACCTCGTCAAGCGTTCCAACGACCCCCTGGAAAGGGCCGCCCTGCTTCTGCGTACTATCGACGATCTGAGCGGTGTCTTCTACACCCAGGTCAAGTTTGCCGAATTTGAAGTGGAAGCCCACCGCATGGCCGAACGCGGCGAACCGGTAACCGCCGAGACCCTGTCGGAGCTCTTCGCTCGCATCTCGGACGAACACGGCGGCGATATTGTCACCGAGGATTCCCTCTATCGCTACACGTGGGCGCGCATCGACCATTTTTACGAGGTGCCGTATTATGTATATCAGTACGCCGCGTCGTTTGCCGTGGCGGCTCAGTTAATTGATGATATCACTTCCGACGACCAGGCCCGGCGGCAGGATGCCCTCGACCGCTTCCTGACCTTTCTTGAAGCCGGCGGCTCTGACTATCCCATAGAACTGATGAAAAAAGCCGGCGCCGACCTCACCCGACCGGAGACTTTCGATGCCGTCATCGCTCTCATGGATCGCCTGGTCACCCAGCTCGAAGAGGAGATGGCTCGACTATAGCGGCATGACGATGCCATAATTCCAAAGGCAGTCTTATGGCTGCCTTTTTTAAATATCGAAAACCCGAAGCCGGTGCGGTCGAAGTCTCTTCGCCGCTGCGGAAAAACGAGCTTTATCGCCCTACCTCCTCTTCCGGCGGCCTTTTGCTCCTGATGCGCGGGCGAAGTTTCCGAAAGGGGGGTGCTTTTGTCCCCCTTTATCTGATATGAAACTGAGATCCATTCTCTTCGTACCTACCATTGACAGGCAATATTGCAGTATCGAATGCTAACAGGATAAAGGAAGATGAGACAAACCATCGCACTGCTGTTTGTCGCCATCATGACAGTTCCTGCCTTCGCATCTTCGGCCCAACATCTTGTCCTGACCGGCGGCACCGTAATCGACGTGTCCGACCTGGGGCAGTCTCGATCCGACATGTCCGACGCCGTAATCATTGTGAACGGTGATTCCATAGAAGCTATCGGTACTGGGAAAACGCTCGCCGTTCCGGCCGATGCTACCGTCATTGACATCACGGGCAAGTACGTCCTGCCCGGCCTTATTGATGGTTATGGTTCCATCGAAAGTCAGGCATACGCCAACGCCTACCTTTACATGGGTGTGACCTCGGTTCTCGTCCTTCCGGGTTACAGACGCGGCCAGCTTTTTGACGGCGCTCAGCCCGCGCCGAATATCTACTTGTACGGCGATGTCGGTCATTTCGAGGTTTCCACCGACGAAATGATCCGCCAAATCGAAAATTTCGCCGAAAAAGGTGTCAAGCACATTGTCCTGATGTATGCTCTGAAGCCCGATCAGGTGGCGGTGGCCGTAAAAAAGGCCCGGGAACTCGGCATGACGACGATATGCGAAGTCATCGGCATATCATACAAAGATGCCGCGGCCTATGGCGCTGATGCCTTCCTCCATTTTGTGCGCTACTCGGTGGAACTGGCCCCACCCGACTTGCGCGAGCGGCTGGCCAAAGGGATTTTCAAGGAAGCTGAGAGAGAGTACCGCGTGTGGCTGGCCGAGCTGGATCCTGCCGATCAAAATGTAACCGCCTACGCCGACTTCCTGGCTTCGAGTTCCATTGCCCTGATCCCCACACTCGCCGTCAGTTGCATCGATGCCCCATTTCTCGACAACCCCTGGAAGGAAGCGGCCGCGACGATACTCACGCCCGCCGATATTCACAACCCACTGGATCTGAAAACCGGTAAGCATTACGGCCCG
The DNA here is from genome assembly GCA_029858555.1 of Candidatus Zixiibacteriota bacterium. Lineage (GTDB taxonomy): Bacteria > Zixibacteria > MSB-5A5 > GN15 > FEB-12 > DAOUUR01. The sequence goes on along the minus strand of JAOUEU010000170.1, from coordinate 1,764 downwards.
GATAAAATGGATCTGGTCGCCAGGGCCATCCAGAACTTCCTCGACATCGAGACCCGGTACTGTAAGGCCGGCGCCAGATACCTCGCCGGCAGCGGCACCGATATCAACGGTACCATGCCCGGCATCTCGCTACACCAGGAGTTGGAATTGCTTGTGAGAGTGGGGCTGACTACCCGACAGGCTCTGGCGGCGGCCACGAGTAATTTCCCTGACCTGCTGGGATTGGACAACGTCGGCAAACTCACTCCCGGCTTCAGGGCCGACCTCGTAGTCACCAATAGGAACCCCGTCGAGAGCATCAAAAACCTCAAGGACATCCACCTGCTCGTTCTGGGGGGAAAAGTCATGGATAGAGACAGCATGTTAATTCTATAGGGCGGCGCCATCGCTGGCCGGTAGTCGCTGATCCGCCGGCCGGTGACAGCCGCTGCTGTAACACGGGACTGCCGACAACAGCGGCCAATGCCTGTCAGCTTCCGGCCGTCCCGGGATGGATTGTCAAAGTGAAGGTACACTTCGGTTGTCCGGCTGGCTGCTTTCGATCATGGCCGGTTGCTCTGACCCTCCGGTGCCTGGTCCTATCGGTGCTGCTGTCGCCGGGTGCCCCGGCCGAAGAGCCTCGCCAAGACAGCGTGGGACAGTATATCGACACAGGCACTTTATTGCTTCAAGACTCTTGCTGGAAAGTCGTCCGGCAGGATGTTACGGCCGACCGGGGTCGCATCAAACTCCACAACAACCGATGGCTGATGTTCTTTGTGCATTGGCGACCACTGAAGGCGACCGCACACCTCACCTTCGAATATGCCCGCGATCACATGCTGAACTTCTGGGGACCGGCTATGCCCTTCACCCTCTCCGGCGGCGAAAACGAGATTGAAGTCGCCGGCCATCGAGCCCTGGTAATCAATGGCACCATTTATGAGGGTCGCATCGCCACTCGGTTCATTGTCTGGAACTGCCCCGAAACCGGCCGGCAGTTCACGGCCGACTGCAACGTCAACCTGGCTCGCGGCACCCCGCCGAGTCTTCTGGATGTTCAGCAGGCGATTGCAGGCGGCGTGCGATGCCACGCTCCATATGCGGTTGCGGGCGGCACCGCTTTTCCCGAACATTTCTTGTCGAACGAATGGGGAGTTAGCCTCAGTGTCCCGGACAAATGGCATACCGAGAAGTTCGCCTCGAAAGAGTGGTTCCCCGACGGAATCACATACACCAGCGGCTCTCTGTGGACCCTGCTGACCACTTCCGAAAAGCGCCTGGATCTGCGCTGGCAGCGCAGTGACGATGAAGTATCTGCGGCCGAGTTTCGATGGTTTCTGCACGAACTTCCTGCTGACTCGGCTGTCGTCCGGGATTCTACCCTCACTCTCCAGGTGTACCTCGACACCGTCTTCTCGAGAGAGGCCTTTCTCGAAGGAACCGGGTCCCTGCGATACAGCAGATCGCTCGATGACAGAACCTACGAGTCACATTACCGTTTTGACGCCATCCTCTGGAAGGATGTCGACCGTCTGTTCTTTCTCATGGCATCCTTGGTATCTATCGACGAGTTCTGGGGGCTACCCGTGAATCTCGTCGTTTCCGACGAGATGGTGAGCCGCTTTTTATGGGATGAGATCGTTCCGCAAACAAAAACTTTCAATAGCGCCGGAGGAAAATGATAGCACAAGGATATCATGGATCGTCATCGAGGAAGCATCACTTCCCCGGCGGAATCGGCCGGCCGCATGACGCAACCGTCAGAAGCAGCTTGCCATAACA
>JAOUEU010000168.1 GCA_029858555.1 Candidatus Zixiibacteriota bacterium | reverse complement strand
GCAGACTTTCCTTGACGTCCCGGGGCTCCTCCGCGCTCGCCAGAAAGCCGGGATTGATAGACACCTCGGAAATACGATGATTGGTTGTCCAGGACTGCCCACCATCAAAGGAATAGGCGGCGAAGCAGTCAAACTTGTAGTGCAACACCGGGTCCGTGCGCTGGTCGTAAAATATGATAATCAGCGTCCCTTCCTGGTTGCAGAAAAGCCAGGGGTGGAACTGGTCGTACATCGCTCCGGGGCCGGTCGGGTCGTCGTTGATGTAGATGGGGAAGGACCAGGTAGCCCCGCCATCTGTAGAACGAATGAACTCGATGTTCCAATCCAGGTACGCAGTGTTGGATATGTCCATATTGGCATACGCGAGATAGATATTGCCATTGCGGGGCCCGCCGAAAATGTCGACAGCACCGGCGGTGGCATTGTAGACATCTATGCTGCCGTCAATTAGTCCGAAATAACCGCGCGTGTGCTGAATTATTCGAGGGGTCGTGAATGAGGCGCCGCCGTCGGTGGACTTGACCATGTTTATACCGTTACGCAGCTCGCATGCTACCGTGTCAAAGCCTACCCAGAAAACATACACTGCCCCGTCCTCGCCGACCAGGGGCTGTGCAAACTGACCGGCTGCAGACAGGTTAATGCCGCAACTGCTGAAATCCGGTACTGGGCCGACCGCCAGAGTGTCTGGAAAGGTCGCTGCGCCGTCGGTGGAACGGGCAAAAAAGATACGGTTGCCGCCCAGACCGGACCAGAATCGTGCCCAGGCCACATAGAGGTTACCATCATAGGCCCCGCCTGTCCGGTCGACGGTGATGAACTGTTTGTCCTCAAAATACTGCCCGATCATGCCTTCGATATTAACCGGGCCGGTATAGGACAGGCCGTTATCAGTCGACCTAACGAAGCCTATGGAGGACCCAAAACCGTCGCGGTCGTAATCGAGAAAACAAACGTAGAAATTACCGTCGCTGTCAACATCAAGGCACGGATCCGATTGCCGGTTGTACTTGGTCAGGCGGAGCAAAGAGTCGGTCCAGGTCTGACCGGCATCGGTGGAGCGGCCCAATCCGATCTGCCGGTAACTCAGCCTGAAATCGCGCCAATCCGCAATAATAATGTTACTGTCGGTAGGCGAAACCCATACCTGCTCTTCGTTTTGTAACTGAGTTGAGGGGCTGGATATCTGGTAATTCGGCGGCTGAGCCGATGTCATGGCTGCAACGAGTGTGAATAAAATGGTAAGGGTGGCAATTGGACGATGACGCATAAACACTCCTGTTGTCTTTGTGAAGGTGGGACAATGGTAGTGCAGGGAGTTCTATAAATAGTATACCGATTGCATCCTGATATGTCAACTGATTTCGGACCCATGGCGACACGTAATCGCCTGCCCGGCGGTCGGTCTGGGCTGTTTGACATTCACCGTTACTGGCAGTCCCTGAACCTTCGTAATAAGCGACAAATTATGAACTTATCTGCTTGAAAAACCAACCTGTTTATCGTATGTTGCCGCGAAATGTGGTGTTCGAGTGCTGACAAACAAACCGCGTGTGCTCAGGAAGTGAAATGAAACGGTCCGTCGACCCTGCCGCCAATTACCGGGAAAGCATGGCCGCCGTCGGCTATGTTTCGCGGGCCGAGACCACTGCGAACACGTACGCTGAACTGGGGTTCCGGTGCGGCCTGGAAATCCATCAGCAGTTGAAGACAGCGAAGAAGCTGTTCTGCCGCTGTCCGGCCGGTCTTTATCAGAAAAACGGCGAACATGATGCCGAAGTCGTGCGGCATATGCGCCCCACTCTGAGCGAGATGGGGGAGTACGACGGTACGGCGCTGATGGAACGCAAGACCCGCAAGAACATCTTCTATCATATCAAGAATGAAACCGCCTGCACCTACGACGTGGACGACACGCCGCCGTTCCCGTTGAACCGGGAGGCTCTCGAGATCGCCCTCGAGGTCGCCCTGCTGCTGAAAACCAGCATTGTCAGCGAGCTTCACATTACCCGCAAGCAATACCTCGATGGCTCCATTCCGACCGGCTTTCAAAGAACCGGTATCGTGGGCATTGAAGGAGAAATTCCTCTGGCCCGCAAAAAGGTCAGGATCATCCAGTTGAGCGTTGAGGAAGACGCCTGCCGAGAGGTGTCGGATATCGGTCATAACCGGGTATACACTACCGACCGCCTGGGAATGCCCCTCATTGAAACCGTAACCTACCCTGATATGCTCACGCCCGACGAGGCGGCCGAGGCCGGGCATTATTTGCGGTTTCTGGCACGCAGCACGGGGAAAGTCCGGACGGGCATAGGCGCCGCACGTGAGGATGTTAACGTCAGCATCAGTGGCTCGGTACGAGTAGAAATCAAGGGTATTTCCCGGATCGCCCGAATACCGCTGCTGACCCACAACGAGGCCTTTCGACACAAAGCTCTCCTGCTGATCCGGGACCGGCTGAAGAAGTCAGTTGCCGATCAGAACAACTGGGCTATAGCGTCGCGGGACGTTGATTACGAATTCCTTCACAGCGATTATGCACCCCTGGCTGAAGCCAGACGGAATGACTGGCGTGTCACTGCTGTTAACCTGCCCGGCTATGCCGGGATACTGTCGCACTTTACACAGCCGGGGCAGACCTTTGCCGACGAGCTCGAGGGCCGCGTGAAGGTGATCGCCTGTCTGGAACGACCAAACCTGATTCCTTCGGAACAACTGGAACCGGTCCTGGCGGACAAGGAATGGCTGCGCATAAGATCACTTCTCCAGGCTGGTGACAATGATGCCCAGGTGATCATCTGGGGACCATCGAGGGATGTGGACACCGCGCTGGAAACCATTGAGGAGCGCTGTCAACTGGCTTTCCAGGGTGTCCCCAACGAAACGCGCAAAGGCCTGCCAAACGGTCAGACGATTTTCGAGCGAGTGCTGCCAGGCCCGGACAGGATGTATCCGGATACCGATTCGGCCCCGATCCGCATCGCCGAAGATCTCATCGAAAAGGTTCGGCTGAACCTGCCGGTGCCCGTTTCCGAGCGGCTTCGACAGTTGCGTGACTGGCAAGTTCCGGATGACACTTATCACTATCTCCTGCGGAACAACGTCACCGGTATAATTGAAAAGGCGGCGGCCGAACTTCATCAGGACGCGAAATTCGTCGGGACGCTTCTGGGGCACACCCTCAAGCACATCGAGGGCAAATACCCGACCTCGGCGGGGTTTACTTACAACCGAGTATACGAACTTCTGAGGTTTCTCGCGGAGAAGGAACTGGAGCCGGAGCTGGCCAAAGAGATGCTCCCGGTAGTCTACCGGCATCCCAACATGGACTTGGAGTCCGTGCTGACCACCATTGGCTACAAAACAAACTCCCTGGAGCAGGTTCTCGAGCTGATTCCCGTGTTGAAAGAGAAGTTTCGGCAAATCAACCGGTCCAGGAACCCCCACGCTTACCTGTCGTGGGTCATGGGCAACCTGAGAGACCATGCTATCGGCAACATCCCACTGCGAGACCTTAAAGAGCGGGTGGAAAGGGCGGTTCACCGTGGCTGATCTATTTAAAGGCTACAAGGGGCGGGCCCTGGCGGCGCTGAAATCATTTAAGGTCCGCGTGTGGAGCGAGGTCCATATGGAGACAACCCGCGGCGAATTTCGGGGCATTCTGCTGCCGAGGTCGGAGAGCGACGATGATGAGCACATCGTCCTGAAGCTGGCCAGCGGTTACAACGTCGGGGTGGCCATCGACACTATTCAGGATATCAAGGAGCACGGTTACAGAGAAGCTCATTACAAAATACCGGAGAAGGAATTCCCGCTTTCGGAGGGCAAAGCCAACATTAAGCTGCTTGGCACCGGCGGGACCATCGCCTCGCGCCTGGATTACCGCACCGGGGCCGTCATACCGGCGTTTTCCCCCGGCGAGCTCTACGGAGCCGTCCCCGAACTGGCCGAGATCTGCAACCTGTCGACGGAAAAGCTTTTCGCGGTTTTTAGCGAGAATATGGGGCCGGAGCAGTACAAGACGCTGGCCATAGCCATTGGCGACGAAATCAAAAAGGGGATAGACGGCATTGTCATCGGGCATGGCACCGACACCATGCACCACACGGCCTCGGCGCTGGCCTTCATGGTTCAGAACTCACCCGTGCCGATTGTCATGGTCGGTTCGCAGCGGTCCTCCGATCGGCCGTCTTCCGACGCCGCCCTCAACCTGATGCATGCCACCAAGGCGGCCGCCGAGTCGGATATTGCCGAGGTGGTGGTATGCATGTTTGGCCCGACCTCGGACGAATACGGGCTGCTGCACCGGGGCACCCGCGTGCGAAAGATGCACTCGTCATACCGTTCCACTTTCCGCACCCTCGGCGATATCCCCCTGGCTACCGTGGACCGCGACAAAATTACGCCGCTGAAGCATGACTATAACCACCGGCGCAAGGACCGCGATGTCAATATCTACCCCTATTTCGACGAGAGAGTGGCCCTGGTCTATTACTATCCCAACATGCACCCCGACATAATCGACGCCCTGGTGGACAACGGCTACAAAGGCATTGTCATCGCCGGCACCGGCCTGGGGCACATCAATAAACCGGTTTATCCGGCCATAGAGCGGGCCACCAAAAAAGGCGTGGCCATCTATATGACCGTCCAGACGCTCTGGGGCTATGTTCACATGTTTGTGTATGACACGGGCCGGGATCTCATGCAGAAGGGGATTATTCCGGCCGAGAACATGCTGCCGGAAGTGGCTTTCACCAAACTCAGCTGGGTTCTGGGGCAGACCGGTGACCTCGAAAAAGTCAAGGACATGATGCTCACACCAATCTGCGGAGAGATTACCGAACGGGAGCCGTACAACGGTTATCTGGTTTTTCAGGGCGGGTTACCGGAAGTGGAAGAATTTATAAAGAAACACCATAAGTAGCTCGACTATCACGCGGCCCAATAACCATATACGTCCCATATCTCAAGCATCGCTCTAAGTCCGGCCGCGCTGACAAGCACCGGCCGAATAATCCTTCGAAACAACCTTCACACTCCGCCGTATTGAAGATTATATCATGCCAGACTAACGAACAAAGACGTGGAGGATACTCGTATGCGAGCGATGAGGGTGATTTTAGCCGCTTCCCTTTTGGCCGCTTTCCTTGGCTGTCTTTCTGTTGCGGATACGATCGTCAAACTTGACTACCCCAACCCCGGCGAGGTCCAGGTAGCCGGATTTGAGTTGTTCCGCGACGGGCAGGTAGTGGTCAATGCCGTAGGTTTCATGCCGCGCCACATGGACGACTATGGCATCTATTCCTGGATAATTGACGCTGATTCGCGGCAGCCCGTGTGGGAGATGGAGGATGCCGAAGGCGAGAGCTACGACGGGAAGCGGCATCTCAGGGAAGTAAGCGAGGAGCTGAAACTGCCCAGAGGAAAATACGAAGTCTACCTCTATGCCGTGCACGAGGGATATGTCGAATCTGTAGATGGTGATTTCTTTACTCTGTTTGGCATCGGCTTTTCGGGAAGAGACTATCGCAACTTTGAAAAGGCGCTGGACGCGTGTTTTGTCAGCGTGGCCGCGGACCAGTCGGACAAGGCCGATTTCGGAACGTACAAGGTGGCGGATGAGGCGCGCGACGCTTTGCTGAAGTTCACCGGACTGGGAGACTCGGAGTACATCGAAAAAGGATTTGCGCTGGACAAGCCGCTTAAGCTGCGGATATACAGTGTCTTTGAGTTTCCCCGGGGTCGCGATTTCCCGGTCGACTACGGCTGGATAATGAATGCAGATACGCGTGAGCGCGTCTGGGAAATATCCGAAGATAATAGCGACTGGGCCGGGGGCGGCAAGAAAAACTGCCTGGTAGATGAGGTGATCAGCCTTGATAAGGGTAAATATCTGCTCTACTTCGTAACGGACGACTCGCACTCTTTTGAGCAGTTCAACGCCAATCCGCCATGGGATCCCACCAGTTGGGGCATTACCATCTTCGGAGCCGGCGGAGCTGACGCCTCCGCTTTCAGTTCCTTCGACCCTCCTGAGAGGAAGGATGCCCTGCTGAGTATGACCAAAGTCAGAAACGATCGCTACCTCGAGCAACCCTTTCGGCTGGAGAAGGAGGCCAACCTGCAGATCCAGGCTATCGGTGAATACTCGGACGGGGATGATGAATTTGTCGATGGCGCCTGGATACACAGGGCCGACTCGCGTAAGAACGTCTGGGAAATGACCTGGGACAACACTCAGCACGCCGGGGGAGCGGAAAAGAACCGAATGTTCGACGGCACCGTGACTCTGCCCAAGGGAGACTACGTGGCCTGCTACGCTTCCGATGGTTCCCATGCCTACCGCCACTGGAACAGCGCACCGCCTTTTAACCCCAACGCGTGGGGCTTGACCGTGTATCCGGGAAAGGGCTGCCAACCCGGCGATTTCAAAGAAATATCTTCCTCTGAAACGGCTTCAAGTAAGGATATCCTCGTCAGCATCACCCGCATCCGCGACAACGACGAGCGCCATGCCACATTCAAGCTGGAAAGGCCGGCCCGAGTCCATGTCTATGCCGTCGGCGAAGGCTCCAGGCGGGAGATGTACGACTATGGCTGGATTGTCGACGAGGCAAGCGGGCGTTCCGTCTGGGAGATGACCTGGCGCAATACGGATCATGCCGGCGGTGCGACAAAGAACCGCGTTTACGACGATGAGATCGAATTGGATGCCGGGGAATACGAGGTTTGGTACACAACGGACGGCTCACATTCCTATCGTGATTGGAACGACACGAGGCCGCGTGATCCGGACAGTTGGGGAATAACGGTAAGTCTGGTCGAATAACCCGAATCTCTGCCAGCAGAGATTTACACAGAACAGGCAGCCAGGGGACGGCTGCCTGTTTCCTTTTTGGGAAGCCGCGACGGGTCCCCGGGCCGAGTCTACTTCTTGAATCGCTCGGCCAGGGCGTGAACGTTGGCCGTGAAGCCGATCCGCTCAGCCTCGCGGATATCATGCACCAGTTGAATTGA
>JAOUEU010000169.1 GCA_029858555.1 Candidatus Zixiibacteriota bacterium | reverse complement strand
TGTCACTTAAGGTCACTGTCTGCCGGGTCGTGTAGGCATAACAGCCGACAACGAACTGCGTGCCCACCAGCACCAGCGCCGCGGCGTTGAAGAAAACGGTGATCCTCTGCAGCGACCGCCGGGTCCTGACGATGAGGATTATTATTGCCGCCGACAGCGCCAGCCAGAGGGGCAGCAGGATTTTGCCAGAGACGAGACTTCCCTCGCCCGCCGACAGGTCAGAGCCGGCAAGGACGGCAAGCAACTGCCCATAGGAGAAAAAGAGAATCAGAAATACGGTTACGGCGAGAAAGACTTTTCCCCTGTTTTTGACAAAAAGTGACAGCAGCGAGGACACCAGGAGAACCAGCGCCAGAATGACAGCAAGCGGCCATAACAGCTCGGACAGACGCGTTTCGCCCGCGTTTTTGGAAAAAAGAAACAGGATGGGAAAGAGAGCGAACAAATATGAGTGCAACTGTGGGCGTGTCATCATCAGACGAGATACTCCCGGCGGCGGATCTTCAGAAGTAGAATCCCAGATTGCCGACGCCCGTACAACGGTAGTAAGGAGGTGCGCTCACCGGCCGGCCCGGTGGTCATCCTGAGAGTCTCTGGAAAAATGCGTCCTGATATTCTTCCAGAAGACCTTAACGACAAAGACTCCTCCGAGCAAGCCGGACACAAGCAGTTGGAGGAAATAACTCCCGGCTGCGGGGTCAATATAGGCATGGGCATCCTGATACCAGATCAACACGCCCAGCAATGCCGTGCAAATACAGGTGGTGGTTTTTCTAAAAAGGCCCATAGCTTTCTCGCCTTAATTAGCTTTCTCGGGCGAGATGCCGGGGCCTGTGATTGGCGGCCACATCCTCGCCATCGAAGTTCGTCAACGTTCCTTTACTACCGTGGCGGTCGCCTAATATACGAATGAGTTGCCGATTTGATGCAAAACTTTCCGCCAATTTGAAAAAAACCGGCTTCGCATTACAGGTAGAGCACAAACAACACTCAATTGGTTTGGATTAGTTGAAAGACACAAGTGCTGTCACTACATATATTACAATGCCGGTCGGCAAATAACTCTATATCCTTAAGTTCTTGACGGGGCCCGTGAAATGCCGGACATTCGGTAGGTGGCGCGGGCGCCGAATCGGGTCGGCGGCGTCAGGTGATAAGGAGAAATTGTATGAAGAAATCGTTGGGTGCACAGACACTGATATTTCCCACCCCTGTCTGGATCGTGGCAACGTACGACAAGAACGGCAAAGCCAACGCCATGGCGGCCGCCTGGGGCGGCGTGTGCTGCTCCGAACCGCCGTGTCTGGCGGTGTCACTGCGGAAAGCCACGTACAGTTACGGCTGCATCATGGAAAGGAAAGCCTACACGGTGAACGTGCCATCGGAGAACCAGGCCCGGGAAGCGGACTATTTCGGAATGGCCTCGGGCAGAAATGTCGACAAGTTCGCCGCCACCGGGCTGACGGCCGTCAAGAGCGACCTGGTCGACGCGCCTTATATTGCGGAGTTTCCCATGATCGTCGAATGCCGGGTGATTCATACTTTCGAAATCGGTCTGCACACGCAGTTTATCGGCGAGATTATGGATGTGAAGGTTGACGAGGGCGCTCTTAATGAAAAAGGCATTCCCGATATTGCCAAAGTCAAACCGATCATATACGCCACCAAAATGCAGACCTACTTTGCGATCGGCCGGCAGCTCGAGCGCGCCTATTCAATCGGCAAGGAAATCAAGGACAAATAGAGCGCCGCCATTCCCGCCAGGTCATCGAGTTTATCGCTGTTTTCCCCCACGCGGCAGCCATTAGTCGCCTAAATTGGCCCAATAAGGAACAATCGCCGCCCGCTATTGGTTTTCAGAGCTAAGATGGTCCGGCTGTCTCCGCACAAACTGCGGACAGCCTGTTCCTCGAGATGCAGAAGGAGACCGACCATGGAGACGGCAGAACGTCTTTCGGTACACGGTTATAACAGCCCTGCTTGCGAGTTCGCCCGCCGGCAGCGCCGGAGAGGAAACAATAATGGAAAGCCCGGCCCGTACCAGTCATAACTCTACAAATCATCTGATAAGCGAGAATTCGCCCTATTTGCTCGCGCACGCCCACAACCCGGTGGACTGGTACCCATGGGGCGATGAGGCTCTGAAGAAGGCCGAACGTGAAGACAAGCTGATATTTCTCTCTATCGGTTATGCCGCCTGCCACTGGTGCCACGTCATGGAACATGAATCGTTCGAAAACGACGAAATTGCGGCGATTCTCAACGAGCACTACGTGAGCATCAAGGTCGACCGCGAGCAGCGGCCCGACCTGGATGAGATTTACATGGCTTTTACGACCTCAATGACGGGCCACGGCGGCTGGCCGATGTCGGTCTTTCTGACGCCGGATCGCAAACCGGTTTTCGCCGGGACATATTTTCCGCCCGATGACCGCTTCGGTCGCCCCGGATTCAAGAAGGTCATCACGGAAATCGCCGCCGCTTACCGGCAGGACAAAGGGTTGATCAAGCAGTCGGCGGCGGATATTTTCACCAAAGTCACTGAAATAATCAACCGTAAAGTGCCGCCCACGCTCCTGAGCCGCCAGATGCCCGCCGCAGCCGCCGAAGGTCTTATGAAGAATTTCGACAATTACAACGGCGGCTTTGGCAACGCTCCCAAGTTCCCCCACGCCCTGGAGTTGTCGTTGTTTCTGCGGCATTATCGGAAGACCGGCGACCTGTCATTTCTTCAGGCGGCCGAAAAGGCCCTGACGGCGATGGCCCACGGGGGGATATTTGACCAAGTCGGCGGAGGCTTTGCCCGCTACGCCACCGATGCTCGCTGGTTGGTGCCCCATTTCGAAAAAATGCTCTATGACAACGCCCTGCTCGCGCCTGTTTATATCGAGGCCTATCAGATTACGGGCAATGAGTTCTATCTCGACATCACCCGGCGCACCCTCGATTTCATCCTGAGGGAAATGACCGACAAAGCGGGCGGCTTCTATTCGGCGCTGGATGCCGACAGTGAGGGCAAGGAAGGAAAATTCTACGTCTGGTCCAAGAGAGAAATAGAGGAGATCCTTGGCGGCGACTCGGACCGGTTCATCAAGTACTTCAACGTAACGGAGCAGGGAAATTTCGAAGGGTATAACATCCTTAACGTTGACGCCGGCTCCGAGCGCATCAGGCAGGAAAGCGGCATTACCGATTTCGACGCTTACATCGGCGATGGTTTGAGTCGTTTGCTCGAGGCCCGCTCCCGGCGAGTGCGGCCGTTGACCGACGACAAGATACTTGCGTCATGGAACGGCCTGGCGCTATCCGCCTTTTGCAGGGGCTACCAGGTAACCGGTGACGGGCGATATCTGGATGCCGCCGTGAGAAACGCTTCGTCTGTTCATGAAGAGTTGTACCGCGACGGCAAGATGGCGCACTCCTTCCGCTCCGGAAGACGCTCCTCGGGGCAGTTTCTCGAGGATTATGCCTATTACATACAGGGCCTGATCGAGCTTTACCAGACCGACCATGAAAACAACGGCCGCTGGCTGGCCTTTGCCACCGAGCTGGCCGAGACGGCCCAGGCACTGTTCATGGACGATGGCGGGCATTTCTACCTGCGGCCGTCCGGACAGGACGACCTGATTTTCCGCCCCGGGAACGAAACCGACGGCGCTCTGCCGGCGCCGGGTTCGGTCATGATTGCCAACCTTTTGAAGCTGAACCGCATCACCGAAAACCAGACCTACCTGGCCTCCGCCGAGAAAGCTCTCAAAGCGCTGTCCGGCCTGTTCAGCCGCGCCCCGGGAGGAATGACGGCCGGCGTTCTTGCCCTCGACTATTATTTCAGTGATAAAATCGAGATTGTCATCGTCGGCGAGGGCGAGACGAAGCGGGCTATGGTTGATGAGATACACAAACGATTTTTGCCGAACAAGGTTATAGCTGTCAGCTGTAGCGGTGACGAGGCGGGTGGGCCGCTTTTTGTCGGGCGTCGTGCTGAGGGCGGTGAGGTTCTGGCCTTCGTGTGCCGCAACTCGGTGTGTAACCTGCCGGCCTCGACTCTGGAAGAACTGCAGGCACAATTGAGTGATATATAAACAAGAGGAACCTTTTATCCGCAAAAGCCGGCGTCGAATATCGATTCCGGCGTGCACAAAGGGCTTTACTTTTGGCCGCCGGCCCCAGACATTTATTCCCTGAGTCTGTCATATTGTGCGGGCGGTAATCGGCCGCTCGTGTTGGGTTGAGATAATCGAGAATGCAGGGTAAAGAATTATGATGACGGCTAAGATGACATGGACGGGAGGAATAAAGTTTGAAGGCACCGGCGTGTTCGGCCATAAAATAGTGACCGACGGCGCCAGGGATTCCGGCGGCGGCGAGGCAGGCTACAAACCGACCGAACTGCTGCTTTTCGGCATTGCCAGCTGTACCGGGGTCGACGTTGTCCGGATACTGGAAAAACAGCGCCAGCAGTTGACTTCACTGGCAATCGAGGTAACCGGCCACCAGAGTGAGACCTACCCCAAACCGTTCCACACTGTCGAGGTAAAGTATATACTCAAGGGGGACAATCTCGATCCCGCGAAAGTGGCCAAGGCTATCGAACTATCCGAAAGCAAGTATTGCGTCGTCAGTCAGACAGTGCAGAACGCCGGCAAGGTAATCACCAGTTTCGAGATTCAGTAAAGACGGCGGCGAATTCGTCCCACATTTCTTGAATCATTTCGGTCTGTCGTCTATCTAATATTTAGAGCGAACTGAAACACCCAATTGGCAAGGACTGATGATGAATAAAATGGCTTACCGGCTGGAAACGGACCTGCCGTTTGAGCAGGTGGTTGACAATATCGAAAGACTTACCCCGGAGAACAACTTTCGGGTACTGGCGGTACACGATGTTCAGGCGACCCTGGCGGAAAAGGGCTTCGAGCGTCCGCCGCTGAAAATTATCGAAGTATGCAATGCCGGTTTTGCACACCAGGCGCTTTCCAAAGACATCGGTGTTGCGCTTTTCATACCCTGCCGGTTCGCGGTGTTTACCGCGAAGGGCAAAACCGTGGTGACCCTGGCCCGACCGACCATGATTTCCGAATTGCTGCCGGACGCCGGCCTGGAGGATCTCTCGGCGGATGTCGAGACAAGGCTGATGACGATTATGGAGCAGGCCGTACGGTGAGAAGTCTTCTGAACAAGAGGATGATCCTGTTTGTCGCAGCGGGCGGCGCAGTCGGCCTGGCGGCCTCGCTGGCCTACCAGGCCTTCGGCTCGACCTGACAGATGATGTGCAACCCCTACCTCACGACGGTACTGGGGTTAGTGACCGGGGCGGTCATGGCAAAGGCTGATTGAGAATCCGGACGGGAACAAAGCCCCTGTGAATGGATTATAGGACCAACCAAAAAAGGAAAGACAATGCCGCTTTTTGAGTATAAATGCGACCAGTGTGGAGAGAAGTTCGAAGAACTGGTGACAAGCAGCGACGAGAAAGTCGTCTGCCCCGCCTGCCAATCGGACTCCACGCAGAAACAGCTGTCGACGTTTGCCGCCAAAGCGGCCGGTACAACTTCATCGTGTGACTCGGCGCCGAGTTGCGCCGGCGGCGGCTGAAGTATCTGACTTTCCCCTGTGGTCACAGGGATCGAGATTCACGGCTTCGCTTATGCGGGGCAACTAACCCCTCTTTCTACAGATTTCCCCCGATATTTCCGACACTGATATCTTCCACTATCACCGCGGGCGGCCATAGACAAGCCTGACGCGGGCTGTATCGGAAATCTGTTTTGTGTCGAAAAGGGGCCGAATTATATTAGGCCATCATGAAGATTCTGATTATTGACAATAACGACAGTTTCACCGCAAACCTGGAGCACCTGCTGGCAGTAACGACACGGAGCGAACCCGAGGTGGTACCCTACGCGAATCTTGCCGACTCCAGGCCGGCGGCCTATGACCTCAGCGTCATCTCACCGGGTCCGGGCTGGCCGTCGGATTATCCCGGCTACGCCCCTCTGCTGGATTCGGGGACGCCGGTGCTCGGCATCTGCCTGGGTATGCAAATCATCAACGAACATTTTGGGGGCGACACTTCCACCCTGCCGGGATGCGTTCATGGCCGGACCGACCGCGTCGTTCTGGACGGCCGGGCGTTTGTCGTCGCCCGCTACCACTCCCTGCACCTGAGCCGCGTCGCTTCCAGCCTGGAGGTGATAGCCGCCAACCCGGACGGCGTCGCCATGGCCGTCAAACACAGATCACGTCCGTTACTCGGCTACCAGTTTCACCCGGAATCTTTTTTGACCGGCGACGGAGGATGTTTAATCGACTATGCATGCAGAGTTCTCGATCTCGGTCAGGCCTGAAAGATTCTGGTCGCTGGCAGGCAAGGCGGCTCGAGAGTCAGGCGCCGACCTCTATCTCTGCGACGTCTCGGGCTCACACGGCCAGCTGTCTTACGTGGGCATCGGGTCCTCGCGGGAAATGCCGGTCACAGCCGACTCCCGCAGGAGCGACATAGCGGATTTTGCCTTCGCCGATGCGGACCCCACGTTTGGATTCCTGAGCTACAATTACGGGCTGCAGCAGCGCGGCCTGACGACGGCTAAAGTTTCACGCTTTCCGTTGGGACACTTGAAGAAGTATGCAACTCTTCTCACCTATGATCCGGTTTCGGAGGAACTCCGCCTGAGCGGTTCGGGACAATTGTCGCCTCGAGATCTGCAGGCCCTGCTCGATGATAACCCCTGTCCGCAGGAAAAAGGCTCATTCGACCACGGCCGCATACCCCCTTTTGTCCCCTCCCTCGACCGCGACGGATACATCGAGGGAGTCAGTCGGGTTCTCGATTACATAAAGCAGGGTTACACCTACCAGTTGTGTTTGTCCATCAAATTTACCACGAGGGTCGAAAAGCTGGATGCCGCCGAGCTTTTCATGTATCTGTGGCGGCGCAAGCCCGCCTCGTTTTATTCGTTTTTTCACAGCGGCCCTTATCGCGTGATTTCCACCTCGCCGGAGCGATTCTTCCAGGTCAGG
>JAOUEU010000010.1 GCA_029858555.1 Candidatus Zixiibacteriota bacterium | reverse complement strand
TAGAAGAGCCGACCGCAAACCACCTCGTCGACAGCGGGTATGCGCTATACTATCTGCCGGGAATGAACAAATATAACCAACAGGTGCATGATTTTGACCTTGTAAGGTACGGCGCATCGTCGCTGCTTGAGGAGGAGTGACGATCCTCGCCCGGTGCCCCGACCAAATGTTGGTATTGCCAAATGCCGGGTTTTTAGTACCTTGTGCCCATGTTCGGAATCTCCCGACATTCAGCTGCGGACCTCAGCGAGTTGTACTCACCGCGATCTCTGCAGGTATCACTGCTGTTTCTGGTGGCGCTGGCCGGCGTGTGCTTCGCCGGGCTGACCCTGGCAGGTCGGGGTAGCCAGGCCCAACTGCTGCTCTTGGCCGGGGCTGGATTTACGCTGGTGTTTTTCCCACGGGCAGCTTTCTATGTGTTTCTGGTTTCGCTGTCGCTCTACATGCCCCACCGTTTCAGTCAACTGATCGTGATTTACCCTTACGATCTGGCGCTCGGCATTGCTTTCCTTGCCGTCGTGATGGATTTTCTCCTGAGAGTCCGTACACAGATTCGACCGGCATTGTTCGATGGGCCGTTCTTGGTGTTGATCGCGGCCGGAGGCATATCAGCGTTGTTCGCCCATAGTCCGGGTCATTGTCTTGTTCCTCTTATACGGCTGGTAGTAATCTTTATTGCCTTTCGCCTGGTATTCAAATTCGCCCTTGAGATCGGGGTCCGCCGGATCACCCTGCTTTTCATCTACCTTGTCTTCATCCTGGCCTTGATTAACACCCTGCTGTTTTTTATCTCCGGTGGCGGAACACGCATTTTCGGACCGTCAGTGTATGGCTTCGAAACCTTCTGCGTCACGGCCCTGAATATGGCGCTGGCCTTTTTGATCTGGTCGAAATCGCCCCGGGAGCGTCGCCGGTTCGGCTTTATCGCCCTGGTAATCGGCTTCGGCGTCCTGGCCACGCAGTCGCGCGCACCTGTGCTGGCTATTGTGCTTATCATTCCTCTGCTGGTCCTTTTCACCGCGGTGAAGGCCCGGCGGGAGGAGACACGGCTGCCCCTCAGGACAATGAAAACGGTTTTTATCCCTCTGGCTATTCTGCTGGCCGTATTCCTGTTCTTGCAGAACACTCTCCTGGCCGGTTCCCTCGGCAGGTATGAGCAGTTTATCCTGTCATTCAGCGCCCCCCGCGGGTCAGTCGCCCTGCGTATCGCCCTCTGGGGCGCGGCGTTCAACGCCTTTCTGGATAACCCGATTACGGGGCTGGGGATTGGGAATTTCAAAATAGTCCACGACATCTACCCCAACCTGGTTTTTGACCCGCTTTGGTACTTCGTTAAGGGCCTGTCGGCGCATAACATATTTCTACACCATCTCGCCGAGACCGGCCTTGTTGGCCTGGCCGCCCTGCTGGTCCTGGCCTGGAGGGGTTTGCGGGTCAGCTACCTATCGTTCAAGGCCAGACTAAGCAGCGCCGACAGCCAGGTGACGGCGGCTCTTTTTATTGCAGTGCTCTCCTTTGTGCTTTATATGCGGGCCTGGACATGGGGACAGACCGGCTATATCATGGCGATTCTTTTCGGTCTGTCGGCCGCGTGGACCTATGAACAGCGGCAGAGAGTGGCTACCTCAGATCAGTGATAATCCTGCCCGGAGGACCCGGCAGGTACGCGTTTCGCCGTGAGCCTAAATTCCCCCTCCCGGGCGCAAAAAAAATACGCCGTCAGGGATTCGAACCCCGGACCCGCTGATTAAGAGTCAGCTGCTCTACCAGCTGAGCTAACGGCGCATTTGATTTCACCAGATTTCCCGCGACTGTTAGTATAAAACCGGCGGATAGAATCCGCAAGCCCTTTTCGGGCCCCCGCTGACCCGCTTTGTCCAGCCCAACCGAATCTTTCGCCCGACCGCCCGGACAGCACCGGGAACAATAATAGGTCCGTGTTGTTCATTCAGGCAATGCAAAATCCAAACCTTACAGCTCAGGAGAGTATTATGCCGTATAGTCTACCGGAACTCCCGTACGCTTACGAGGCGCTGGAACCTTATATCGATCAGGAAACCATGCGCATTCACCATACCCGGCACCACCAAACCTACGTTGACAAGCTCAACGCCGCCGTTCGGGCCTATCCGGACCTGGCCAAAAAGAGCGCCGAGGAACTGGTTGCGGGCCTGAACGACCTTCCCGATGATATACGCGCTGCCGTTCGCAATCACGGTGGCGGCCACGTCAATCACTCGTTTTTCTGGCCCCTTTTGAAAAAGGGCGTGGTTCCCAACGGCGAACTTACCGTCGCCATAACGGATAGGTTCAGCAGCCTCGATGGTTTCCGGGCAGAATTTGCCGCGGCCGGCGCCGGAGTATTCGGCAGCGGCTGGGCCTGGCTGGTCGTCGGGGACGACGGCCTCGAAATCATGACCACCGCTAACCAGGATTCCCCGCTGACGTTCGGAAAAAAGCCGATCCTGGGGGTCGATGTCTGGGAGCACGCCTACTACCTCAAGTATCAGAACCGCAGGCCCGAGTACCTGAAGGCCTTCTTCCAGGTGATCGACTGGAATAAGGCAAATGAACTTTATCTGAAAGCGAGATAAGCAACACCGACAGTTTGCCTATCTGAGAAAAAGACTGCTGGCCTTGAAAACGAGCGGTCGCTTATCAGCTTGTCGGCCCGGTCACTTACCCCTGGCGGGAATGATGCAGATGAATTCAAAATCCGCGTCGTATGGATTCCGGAACTGATGCTCCGTGTTCGGCGGCACAAAGGCGAAGTCGCGCTCGGATAATTCATAGACTTCGCCGGCGATTGTCAGGCGGCCTTTTCCCTTGATGACATAATTAACGTGCTCCCAGTCATGTTGATGATGGGGCGTACAGCCTTCGGGGCCGATGCGGAGGATCCGCATGGTGTTCTCTTTCCAGCCCTGAGCGGCGCCGATAACGTTGGCTTTCACGACGTTTTTCACGCCATCCATAGCGACGTCTTCAAGGTGGATTTCACTGTATTTGACAGTCGGCATGACTCCTCCGCGCCTTTTCCGGGAATATACGCACAAACGCGGTGGGAGCCAAAAAGAAACCCGCTTCCTTTTCAAGAAACGGGTCACAGATAATTATCAATTATCGTTTCTGTAGCCGTCGCATTACTTTCTGTTGCGACGCTGGCGACGCGGCTTGCTGCGACGGGGAGTCCGCCGAGTTGTGCTGGCACGCCAAGTGCGCTTGTTGGAACGACGGGCTGTCCGACGCCTCGGGGTCGACTGCGGTTTCCGGCGGCTGGTGGGCTGACGGAAGGCGTTATTGGCGCCACGGTTGCCTTTCCAGACGGACGGATTGGCCTTGCGGATATGCAGGTCAACGGCTTTGTAGCGAACCGAGTAAACGGTGCGGCCGAGTTGACGAGCAACCCAAGAGGTCTCGTAGTTCCGATAGTATTTCCGCATGAAGGCCATTTCTTCCCTGGTCCACGGACGGGAAACTTTGCGCCTGGAACTGCGGCGAGTCCAATTGCGACGGGTGGTTCTGGTACTTCTCCTTGGCATTGTTAACTCCTTGTTTGAGAAGTTGCAGTTGCGGACATTGACGGCAATACAGTCAATGCCCTCCCTTAGTAAAACTTAGTCTTTAAATCGACACATTCTTATAATACTTAACATCATGCGCTTAACTATTTTAGCGGGTAAAAGTCGGTCCTGATGCGATGCTGGAGCCGGTTTCGACTTGATGCAACTGCAGCCTGGCTGTCTCAAATCTGAGCCGTTATTGAGATCTCCCGATGCAGAGGTGTTGGGCAGGAGCCACCATTCTCGTCGTAAGTCGCTGTTGCATATAGCGTTGGTAGTGGTGTGTCGCGCCGCGCGGCTGTCGCCGATAATCCAGTGAAGCCGCGGGTTTTCGATGGTTTGGTGGGTCTTTAATTGCTTGCCTCGGGGCGCAGGCACCGGTAGATTATTCTCAGCCTTTACCGAAATCAATATTATGAAAAGAGAATACATTCTCATCTCTCTGTTCTTCCTTATCACGGCTATTTTCTTTTATCTGTTTTATGAGATAATGGTGCCCTTCTTCGCGCCCATCTGCTGGGCAGCGGTGTTCGTGATCATCTTTTTCCCGGTGTACGAGAAGGTTCTGAGGAAAGTCAGGACCAAAGGGGTGGCTTCGCTCGTCCTGTGTGTTTTTATAATTATCCTTATAATCGGGCCGCTGACATATCTCTTTGTGGCGCTGGTCAATGAGGCCGCAGCCGCGGTAGCGAAGGTCAACGCCATGCACCGGAGCGGCGAGTTGGACAACATCCTGACTTTCAACTTACCCTGGGTCGACGCCATGAAGGAGCAACTGTCCCAGTACTACGATATCTCGAACATCAACCTGGACCAGATAATCAAGGACTCGATCGACAAAGTCGGCGAAGTCATCTTCAGTCAGACGAGTTGGATTGTCACCAACGGCACCAAGATGGTTTTCTATTTCTGCCTGATGATTTTCACGATGTACTACTTCTTCAAGGACGGCGAGAAGATAATCCACAAAATCAAGCGATTGATGCCGCTGCCCGAACAACAGGTCGATAAGGCCTTTGCGCAGCTTCGCGACGTCATCCAGGCGACCATGTACGGCGGTCTGGTGGTGGCCCTGATCCAGGGACTGCTGGGTGGACTGCTGTTTGTCATAATGGGCATTCCCTCCCCGGTCTTCTGGGGCGCTATCATGGCTTTCCTCGCCATCATCCCATTTGTCGGCGCCTTTCTGGTTTACGTGCCGGCGGGCATCATTCTGTTTTTCAGCGGCTCCTATATTAAGGGGATTCTAGTCATAGCCATAGGCACCCTGGTTATCAGTCAAAGCGACAATATTATCCGCCCTTATCTTATTTCCGGAAAAACCACGCTTCACCCGCTGATGCTGTTTTTCACCATCCTGGGCGGGATTTACCTGTTCGGGCTTCTCGGCCTTATCGTCGGACCGTTGATTGCGGCGGTGTTCATTACGCTCTTGAATACGTTTGAAGTCAAGCTGCACCCTGAAGACCAGCCGTTGGCTGCCGACTCCTCGGATGACGCCTGACAGTAGCGGCAAAAGACTACCATCGCTATCCCGTTCCCTTTATCTTCCCTGCCAATGTTAAAGTGTGATCCTGGTGTTGCCGCTTGTTTGGCTATCACGACCTGGTGGCCCGGCTGGAAAAACAGGCGGCGCCATGATCTGCGTGAGCATGACCGCCGGCGTTCTCCGGCAAGACCAGCCGGCACCGGCGGAACGGGCGACTCCGGCGATTTGGCGTAAACCGCTATCGTTGGCGATCATGGGCACGGCAACTTACTGCTTGTTATTCCGGAGAAAAGGGCTATATTGGCTTTTGTTGCGATTGCAGGACTGGGTACACTAAAGAGGATTTATCCTCTTTTCTTTTTGCAGAGGTATACCGGTAAGGAATCATGAAAGGCAAAAACGTTTTAGTGACGGGCGGCGCCGGGTTTCTGGGATACCACCTGGCTCAGAATCTTATTCACCGCGAGGTGGCATCACTTACCATGAATGATATCGCCCCGTTTTTTGAAAACGAGTACTCGCCTGATATCAATCTGGTAAACCAGGATGTGCGTGACCCTGAAGGGATGCACCGGCTCATCCGCGATAACAAGATAGACGTCATAATTCATTGTGCGGCGGCTCTCCCGCTGTGGCCCAAGCCGGAGATATATTCGACCAATATACAAGGTGTCCGCAACACCCTGGAACAGGCGAAGAAATGCGGCGTCGAGCGCGTGATATTTATCAGCTCCACGGCCGTCTATGGCGTTCCGGATAAGCACCCGCTCTACGAGGATGACCAGCTGGACGGCGTCGGCGCCTACGGCGAAAGCAAGATTGAGGGCGAGAAGGTCTGCGCCGAGTTTCGCCAGATGGGCATGTGCGTGCCGGTGATCCGGCCCAAGACCTTCATCGGCACCGCCCGCCTCGGTGTTTTCCAGATTCTTTACGACTGGGTCGACTCCGGCAAGCGGATACCCATAATCGGCAAGGGTAACAATCTCTACCAACTGCTGGAGGTAACCGACCTGATCGAGGCCATCTGGCTGGCCGCAATAGCCCCCGCGGACGTCGCCAACGACATCTTCAACGTCGGGGCCCAGATGTATGATAAAGTGAAGATTGATGTGGGAGCTCTGTGCGATTATGCCGGCAGCGGCTCCAAGGTCATGCCTACCCCGGCGGCTCTGGTCAAACCGGCCCTGGCGATATTTGAGTTCCTGAAAATCTCACCGCTGTATAAGTGGGTTTACGGCACGGCGGACAAGGACTCTTATGTCTCCACCGGTAAGATTGAAAAGAAGCTGGGTTGGAAGTCACGGTTTTCCAACCAGGACGCGCTGACCACCTCGCATCGCTGGTACCTGGACCACAAAGAAGAACTGACGCATCAAAAAGCCGGCATCACCCATCGCGTCGGCTGGGACCAGGGAATACTCAAGCTCTTTAAGCGCTTCCTGTAAAATCCAGTCACAGTTATAGCAGAAAAAAGGCAGGCTTTTGAGGGCCTGCCTTTTTGTAGTCGTACACCGCGACCGGTTTTCACTCTTTCTTGACCAGTAAATCGCCGCGACTAAGATGGAGTTTCTCAAAACTATCAACTGAAATGACATAGTACCAGTCGGCAAACCGTTGGTTGAGTCTGGTCGAGACTGTCTGGCCGGTAGCAATCTCCCGCTGCCACCTGTCATGGGCTTCCTGTTTCGCCTTGTTATCGCGGTCAGTTTCAGTCAACAGGCTGTCCGCTTTATCCAAGAAGCCCGTGTTGGCCGGTTTGGGCGGCTCCGGAAACTTGCTCCTGTCGAAGTCGGTGGTGACAAACAGGTAACGGTTCTCCGCCGGACCTTTTTTCTCGGTCTCGCCCTCGGCGGTCCCGGCACTAACGGCATCGCCCGTACCGTAAACCACTTCCCCGAAACGAAGAGTGTAGTTGACACCCTCGTTAGTGCGGAACTGAAGTTCCCCTTCATTGGATAACAACTGCCCATCGCGCGAGAAGTAGAACCCCTTACTCTGCAGAGACCGGGCGTCGTCCTGACTGACAGCCTGCTGCCCTTCTATGTTTTTCAGGCTGGCGGAAAGGCCCTGCGGTTTGGGTCGCACGCCCACTACTTTCAACTCCGCCAGCGTTTTCAGCAGCGTTTTTATCCTGGCGGAATCGACCACCTGGCCGGTTTTCATACCGTCGGCTTTCCAGACGTCGTCTTTGAGCCGCAAAAGCAGATTATCCCGCTGATCCACACTCATGGTGCGCTCGTTTATCGAGTAGTCTTTTAGTTCCACACGCTCAACCTGGTTTTCCCTGACCTGCAACACGTTGGTTTCAATCCAGTCCTCAAACCGGGTCGATAAGTCGATATCCATGCGCACGGCATAGACCCTTTTCTGGTCGGGAACGCGCACGAAACGGAATCCCTGGCGTCCCTCAACCTCGTTGCCGACGATGAAGTCGGCCAGGACCGCGCCATTCGCATCTTTCAGGGTGACTCGCTTGCCGCGGCCGACGAGACCGGCCGCCTCGTCCAGCGGATCCACTACTCCCAGGGCTTCATGATCGGCCACGTTATCCGAACGGAAATCATCCTTCCTTATGCCAATCACGCCGGCGGCCGTTTTAGCCAGACGTTCCCGGCCATCGGCGGGATAGTCGTGGTGCGACGGAATAGTCCAGTTACCGTTGTCATTAACGACCTTGAATGGTCTGGCGGCGCCGGATTCCTGGTCGTATTCGATGACCTCCAGAACAGCCGCCTCGTTAGGATTGGTGAAATCGGGGAAAAAGGGCTCACCCTGGTCCAGGAAGGCGTCCGGCGTAATACGGTGGGGGGCCATCAGAAAGGCGACCACAGCCAGAACGACGGCCACGCCGATGAATATAACAGTCTTGCGGTTTTCTTCCATGATCAGCTCCTTAACCTTCTGACAGCGGCGGCGCCCTCGCGTTCTCTGCGGCGCCGCCTGACGAATATCCACACCCCGATCGACAGCACCGGAATCGGCGGCAACATCACCGCCATAGTCCTAATTCGGCTCTGGATTTGGCGAACGGCCTTCTCCATATTCTCCCGGCTGCGCTGTATGGTGGCTTCTTTTTTAGCCTCGATGCTGGAGCGTAACACTTCGAAGCGGCGGTTTTCGACTTCCTGAAGGTTCCGCGCCATGATCTGCTTGGCCTGATCATCAAGGTCAGTGCGGTTTCGCACCTCGGCCACCTTTTCGTTGAGCCTGTTCTGGGCCTCGGTGAGCGCCTGCTGTGCCTCTTCTTCGGCCTGTTTTTCATCAGCCATGCGCCGCTCTATAAACTCGGCGGTCTGGGCTTCGACGGTTTCGAGGGTGCGATGCTTCACCCGCTTTTTGCGCAGTTCAATGAAGGAACTGTCGCCCACCAGCAGGTCCATGCAGTTCAGGAAAAAAGTAACGTTGTCGAAATTGAAGCTGCCTACCGCCTGGCGTCGAATCTGGAAGAATTGTTCCGAAATGAAATCAACATCAGCCACGACGATGGCGTCGACGGATACCTGGCCGGATGATTCGGCCTGAACGGAATCGGCCGGCATCCGACTGCCCTTGACTCGGGCGGCCAGGATATAGGCCTCAGGGCTGGGCACCCGCCGCGGGTTACGGTTGATGCCGAGTCCGAAAAAGCTTCGCTGTATAACCTCGTTCCAGTTCAACATTCCGGATGTCCGGCCGGTGCGAACCAGAGGCGTAAAGGTAAGCTCCGGGACCGCCCCTTTGTACACGTAGCCGGGATAAATCCCCACGAGTTCCTGAAGGCCGGCGCTGGCGCCGACTTCTTTGTTGAAAGCCTCGGCGCTCTCGTTGCCTTCGCCCACAAAGACAATCTCCGGAGGCAGCGAAACCAGGTCCGGGTGGGGATTATAAGCATCCCAGACCAACTGGCCGGGATTCCAGCTGACACCGATGGCGTTCATCAATCCCCGGATGTTGCCCTTGGGCTCTTCGGGCTGGCTCTGGTTGCGCATGAACGGATTCATCTGGGCACCCGCCGGTATCATCGGAGACAGGGATAAGTCAAAGGCCGGCACCGGGTCCACCAGAAGCAGGGTCGGGTGGCCCGCCAGCATATATTCCTGCAGGTTGTCCATCTGCGGCTGGGTCAGCGACGACGGAAGGGCCACCAGAAGCCCATCCATCCGGGCGGTAATTGGCTCGTCGGCGGAGACTCGGATCACGTCGTACTGCTTGCGCAATTCCGCCACCACCGACCAGGGCGGCAAGCTGGTCATAACCTGATAATCGAAGCCGCCGAAAAGCCGAGCCTTGGTATCGAGAACCCCGATCGTTTTGCGCTGAGACCTGGCCGCCACCCGGATACTCCGTAAAAGTTCGTACTCGACCGGCAGGCCACGGTCAAAGAACGGTATGACTTCTTCGTTGGCGCCGCTGGTGAACGCCACCCCCATGAAAATCTGTGAGGTGCTGGAGCGGGCGCTCTCGGTGACCAGCGCCTCCTGAGGAAGAATGCCGAATTTCTCGCGGGCGTCCCGGGCTTCCTCGGTGAAAGGCTCGGTGTCATGAATCAGCACCTGCACTTTATCCCTCGCTATAGCCGAGATCTCCTGCAGCTTGCTGATTAGATTGGCGCGCGTCTCGACAAAGGCGCGCGGAACGTCGGGGCTGATAAACGCCTGCACCAGAACGGGCCGGTCATCGGGGAGTTCGTCGAGCAATTGTTCGGTCCGGTCCGACAAAGAGTGCAACTGCTCAGCCGTGGCATCGACCCGCAGGGCCCCGCGACCCAGGATAATGTTAAGACTAATCACGGCAACCGTCAGCGCCAGTACGCGCGCGGCATGGTGCAGCCAGAAGCGATAGCCGCCCGCTTTCAACGGCCAGTGCCGACGGCCGATGAGAACAACATTTAAATACAGCATGATCGCCGCCACGGAGACAAAGTACAGAAGCGCTGACAGGCTGATCACACCGCGGGAAAAGTCGGCGAAGAAGGCATGCACGCCCAGGGGCGCCAGGAAGTCCTGCAAACCCTGGCTGACCACCCAGCGGGTGGAGTCGATAAACACGAAGAAGGCGCAGAAAAGGGCTCCCAGGATAAAGGCTATGGTCACGTTGGCCGTGAACAGCGAGGCCAGCATGCCCACCGCCAGAAGAGCCATCCCGATAAGCCAGGCGCCGAGGTAATTGGCAAACATCAGGCCGATATCAGGACTGCCCAGCCAGAAGAGCACGAGCACGTGGCTGAACGACAGTATCAGGGAAGCCGTATAGATTCCGAGCACCGAAAAGAACTTGCCCAGGACGACTTCAAGGTCCGTGGCCGGCAATGTCAGAAGCAACTCGTCGGTCCCCTGTCTACGTTCGTCAGCCCAGATACCCATGGTCAGAGCCGGGATAAAAAACAGCAAAAGGTAGGGAAAGAAGCTGTTGAGCTGGTCAAGGTTAGCCAGGTTATTGGCAAAAAACCGTTCCTGCCAGAAAGCGGCGGCGGCGCTGAGGAAGATGAACAGGGTGATAAAGACATATCCGGTGGGATTGGAGAAATAGGAGCGCAGGTTGCTCTTACAGATAACCATGATAACGTTTTTATCAAGCCTCATTGGCGCCCTCCTTTGCCGCGGGCGCGGCGGCGCGACCGTAGTCGGTCAATTCATAAAAGGCCTGCTCCAGCGAGACACCCTTTCGCAGATCGCCCGGCGAGCCGTCGAAGAGAAGTCCACCGTTATGGATAAACAGGACCCGGTCGGCTACGGCCTCAACTTCCTGAAGGATATGGGTCGATATCATGATGGTCTTGGTTTCCCTCAGCCGGCTAATATTGGTGCGGAAATCGCGAATCTGGTTGGGGTCGAGACCCGCTGTCGGCTCGTCCATAATAAGAACTTCGGGATCGTGCAGAAGGGCCTGGGCCACCCCGACCCGCTGGCAGTAACCCCGGGAGAGCTTGCCGATAGGTTTTTCCAGCACCTGGCGAATAGCCGCCAATTCGACAACGGCGTCAATTCGGTCGGCCAGACGCCGGCCGTTCAGGCCCCTGACGCCGCCGAAGAACCTTAAAAGCTCAATCGGCGTCATATCCCGGTACAGAGGTCCGTTTTCGGGCAGGTAACCCAATCGCCGGGCGGCTTCGATTCTGTTGGCCGTAATTTCCAGCCCGGCGATGTATGCCGAGCCCTCACTGGCCGCCATAAAACCGCTGAGAATCTTCATGGTGGTCGATTTGCCGGCCCCGTTGGGACCGACAAAAGCTACGATCTGGCCCCTGGGTATTGAAAACGAGATGTCCTTGATGGCCACGAAAGCCCCGAAGTATTTGGTCAAACCTCGTGCGGCTATCATGGCATCCGAAGAGATTTCGGTCATTCGTCTCACCTCACCTGATTATATTTGGTGTCTGCAATTCCTGTTTTCATAGTCGAAGTGGAGCTAAAAATAGAAAGCTGCCGCCCGGATGTCAATAGCCAGCCGGCTGGGACCCTCGCTATTGGAGGCACCGGCTCTCCATTTTCCGCCCGCAAATAATATTATAAAACGAAATTTCGAGGAGGTTCCAGCCGGGAACAGGCCCTGCCACCCCGGCAGCGCATCAGTGCTGGAATCTAATTTTCCGGGATGAGAACAAAGTCGATATTTTCAACAATATCGCCGCCCTGAACGGAGCTTACCTGGAAGGTGCGAAAAGTAGGGTCCACCGTGTAACCATATCTCTGCAATATTTCCGGTTCTATTTCGGCCCGGTACATACCGGGAACGAGGCCAAGATAGAAATACTCACCATTGTTGAAGCTGATGACCTCGATATCTTTGCCCGTCTGCTCGTTGGTGATCTTGATCCTGATTCCGCCGAGACCGACCAGAGCACCGGGTATCTGGCGCTGCACCACGCCCTGGACTTCGGCGCCGGTGACCACCGGCACATTGATTCCGGTCACAGTGTTGGGATTGATGACCACCTGGTAATTCTCGTGGGCGGGGCGAAGCTGCGGGTCATCCAGACTGATAGCGTCAATTTGTACCAGGTATTCGTCATATGGGCGCAGACCGTCGTAATAATACAGGTCGCCGGGACCCTTGCGCATCGCGTGGGAGCCGCTCAGCTTGGCCTTCAACTCCGGCAGGAGCGGTTCGCCAGCATCGCGGACACCATTATAATTGTAGTCGAGAAACGGCCAGATGACGGCCGACCCCAGGCCCACCCCGTTTTTTCGGACAAAGTGGAAGGAGCCGGCGCCCTGGTCAAACCGTACCGAGCCTCGCTGCGTCTGACTGATCGCAGTTTCTCCGTTATTGTCAATCAACCTGGTGGCGAATTGGGCGAAGTCGGTGAAGATGTTGAATGTCAGCATGAATGAACCGGTCTTCGCGGAAACATTGCGCTCATATGAAAACGTCAGTTGACCGGTCTTGAAGACACGTTTAGCCACGTAGACACCGGCATGGGTCACCTCTTGCAGGCTGTGATCGTAGTTGACCCGGAACTGCGGACGCAGCCAGCGCACGAGTCGGGGCGTAATGAACAAGCGGCTCTGGAGAGCCTTGTCCGTTCCGGAAGTACGCCTGGCTATCTTGTAATTACCCATGTAATTGATGTGGAATCGATACAGCTGTGTGCTGAAACCATAATTCATATCGATGGTCTCGAAAGCGGGGTATTTGACGGCCGTGACAAAATATCGCAGACCCAGGCGATAATTTCCGATTTTCAGCGGAGATGATACCGATAGCCGCACCCGGCGCTTCTGCTGGAGCGGGTTGCGGACACTGTCTTCGAAGTAGCCCGTGTAACTGCCGTTGATGCTGACCAGCGACGGCTCAATGAAGTTGAAAGAGCCGGTGAAAAGATTGCCCGGCGAGTAACCGCCGCTGAGCAGTAGATTGCTCATAGGATGATAGACGGCTTCGGCCCCGACGCTGCGCTTCTGCTCGGTTTCCGGCGCGACGGGGAGTTCGCCGCTCAAACCCAACGAGAGGTTGTCAAGTACGCCGTACCGGATATCGCCGTGGCCCAGTTTCCTCTCTTCCCGATTGACGGTGGCCGTGCCCAGAGCGGCCGTGTACTCGACGGTTCCCCGCGGGACAAGGTTGTGCGGCACCGAATAGTACTTTTCCTCGGTGCGAATCTCGCCGCTGGGGCCGTACATTTTGATCATAATCCGGGACGATCCGTAATAAACGTCGGTCAGGAAATGATATTCACCCATCTCGTCGGTGACCGTAAAATCGGTCAGCTTGTTGTTGACGTAGAGTTCCACCTCCCACCCGTCACCGAGGTACCCGGATACGTCCACGGTCTGAAAGAACTGGCGGCGGACCTGGGGCTCGTTGGTGGCTTTGACGCCTTTCAAACCGCGCGCCAGAAGGCCTCCCGTGCCGACATCACCCAGTTCGGCCTGAGTGATGTATTTGTTGTCATCGAAATAGTAGTGCCATTTATACCTTATCTGGTCGGCCTGGAATCCGGTTTTGGTATTTCCCGTGCCCGAGGCGGTCAAGTCACCGCCGGCGACCATGCCACCTACATTCAGGCTGAAATAATGTCCCGCCCCGCCCAGAGGGCTGGCCGCCAGCGTCCAGTCGGCCACGCCGCCTTTAAGGTAGTCGCGGGAACGGGCCAGTTCCACCACGTCCTGAAGGGCGACCTTTTCCTTCCGCAGCTTCTGGCGGGCTTTCTGTCGCAGCAATTTTTGGTATGAGGGAAAATCCTCGTTGAGAGGCAGGCGAATACTGAGTGATGAAAAATCAAAATCCATTTTGAGACCGAAGAGGGTTTCATAGAGTTCGATTTTGAGAAACACCTCGGCGGGCCCCAGAAAATAATGTTCCTTTGGAAAGTGGTATTCCCGGCCGTTTACCAGGGCCGTCGACCTCGACAGATCAATCTCGTACTTGTTGTCAGTGGACATCAAAAAGCCGGTGAACCGGGACCGATCAAAATCCGGTTCGATGCTGATGTCCAGAAGGTGGAACACCTCCACCAGCGGCACATAAATCGAAAGCCCATCATACTGGACGAAGATGTCCTGATGGATAAGTTTGGGCACGTCAAAAGCGACGACAATCTCTTCGACGTACTCGGTCTGGGCGTACCCTGCCGGAGCCAGGGCCGCTATGGCCAGCAGGCAGGCTGCGAGGAGACTTCTTGTCGGCTTGCGTTCGAACATGTTCCTATGTCCGCAGCATCGGGTTTCGGCGGGGCCGTTTTACTCCACCAGCACGCTGTATTGAATGCTGTTTCCGGGCACCATATATTCGGCGCGGATATCCTTGCGCCCCTCATTGCTGATTGATATTTCCACCTTATAAGGCTTTCTGAACTCACCAGCGGTCACCGGCAGGGTAAAGCCCCGGGTGAGCTTGCGGTAGACGGCCAGGTCAATCTCCTTATAGGATATTTCCCGGCGGTCGGCGTCCAGAAGCCGCGAAACCAACAGGCCGACATAGGAGACATTTCCCCGGTTTTCCATATCCACGAGAACACTCACGGCCGAATCGGAGGCCCTGACCTGGGTGTCGGTCACTTCCACCTTGGAGACGAGGTTTCCCATGCGGTACTTCAGCGCTATCGCGGTTTGCATAACCATGTTGAGGGTAGTCGTGATGCCGTCAACCTGGGTGGCGCTGGGTATCGAAGTCTGGCCAGCTTCGGAGCGGATGACGATGCGCGCCCAGTACTCGCCGTCGGCCAGGTCACCGGGAGGGTTGGCCACGAAACGCACCACCTGCTCGCCGCCCGCCGGCAGAACGAATTTGCGCGGGAAGACCCGTATCCACTCGGCGGCCGACCGAGGGTCGATACTTGTCGAATCCTGCAGCCGGACGCTGACGTTGCCGAGGCTGTCCGATTCGGGGATTCCGAAACTCAGGTAGATCGAAATCTCCTTGGGTTTGTCGGAGGGATTCTGGACGGTCAGACGGCCGGTGCGGTCACGCTCGGTCAGGTAAACGGCCGTGGGCGCCACCAGCACGCTGGCCGTAATGTCTGCCGCCAGCAAAAAGCACATGGGAAGGCACGCCACGGCGCGTCTTCCCATCTGTCTCGTCAGGAAACGAAAAATACTTGTTATGTCCATAGCCGATTCCATCCTATGATATCTCTGACTCCTTCGGCATCTTTTGTCGGGGGAATGTCCTATGCCCCGCCGAGCATGTCCGTGCGTAAACGGATAGGAGTCACGTCTTATAGTCCATTAATTTCCCGTATAGGCGACCGTCAAAACGATATCGGCGCTGTAAGCATCGTTGCGCTGGTCCACTGTCGGCCAGACCGTGCCACCCAGGTAGATGGCCGCGGTGCCGGCCGCGCCCGAAAGCTGAAACTCCGGAAGATTGTGCGGGTCAACATCGCCTGAATTCCCCAGCCCCGGAGTTCCGGGAGTCCCCGGCAAAGTGTCGACCAGGGCATCGGTGGTCGAAAAGGCTATCACCAGCCGGTCCTCATTGGTCGAGTTCCACAGGTAATCGGGAAGCTGCATATAAGCCGATATTTCCTTGGTGGCAGCACCCGCGATTGAAAAAATACCTGAGGCAACGCCGCCGGCCAGGTCGATGTTGTTGGCGACGCTCTTGCGCACGCCCTGCATGACATCGCCGAAAGCCAGCGCCTGGGTAGCGGTGACTGTCAGCATTGTCAGAACAGTCGCTGTGGCCGAGCCGGTGGCTACGTCCTGAGCCATGACAGTAGTAGGTCCTGTCAGCAGCACTATCACCGCCACAATCATGATCAGGCTGACAAGGCTCTTGTTGCTAAAACTGAATCTCATTTCTCATACCTCCGCAAGAGATCGTCAAGACTCTCTCCTGCCTAGTTGCTAATACATATTAATTTCCAGTGTAAGCGACGGTCAGAACGATATCTGCCGAGTAGGCGTCGTTTCTCTGGTCAACCGTCGGCCAGACCGTCCCGCCCAGGTAGATCCTGGCCAGGCCGCCCACATCGTTAAGCGCAAACTCGGGCATGTTGTGTGGATCCTGGTCCATGGCACCCAGACCGGCGCCCGGCGTGCCGGGAGTTCCGGCGGCAGTGGTGTCGATCAAGCCGTCTGTGGCGGAGAAAGCTATCACCAGTCGGTCCTCGTTAGTCGAGTTCCAGAGGTAATCCGGAAGCTGCAGGTAGCAGGAGATTTCCTTGCTGACCGCACCGTTGATGGTGAAGATTCCCGAACTCACGCCTCCGGCATCGTCGACGTTCTTGGCGACCACCTTGCGGACACCCTGCATAACATCGCCGAACTTCAACGGCATGGTCGCCGTCACCGTAAGCATGGTCAGGACGGTCGCCGTAGCCTGCCCGACCGCAACGTCCTGAGCCTGGACAGAGGCCGAGCCCATAAGGCAGCCTACCAGAGCCACCGTCACGATGAGTCTGCAAACCGACTTCATCCTTGAATGGTTTTGCATCGTCAATTCCTCCTAATATGACTTTGTTCAGATTCTGGTCTTGTCATTACATCGCATGACTTTCTCTCTGTTTAATCGTCATACAGTGCAGATTCTTAACAGTCCTGAGACACAAAATTCGCAGTTTGCAACTGCCGGATGGAATTTGGCTGAAAATGCGGGGGTCGATTCCCACACAACTGTTTCATTTCACTGCGGCTGGCATAGTGAAGACGCGTCCGTTTGGATTAACGGGCTGACCGGTCTAAGTGACTGAATAATAGCGGATTAGAGTGGCCCGAAGCAAAAAAAAGAGGGCCTGGCGGCCCTCGCTTCAGTCATCTGAGATAGATGGAGAGATCTAATTACCGTTATAGGCAACGCTCACAATTATGTCACCGGCATAGTCGCCGGCCGCCTGGTCGATGGAAGGAGTCACTTTCCCGCCCAGATAAATATTGGTCTGACCGGCAGTGCCGATCACGTAGGGCGCGGCCATGTTATAGGGGTTCTGGTCGATCCAGCCATCGCCGGCAACCACGGTCGACGGGGTCGCCACCGTGGTATCGACGGTAGCGTCGGTGGTGGAGAATGAAATATTTAGCCGGTCCGAGCCATCCGGCAGGGACAGGTAGGCGGGCATAGCCATGTAAATAGAGATACCGCGGCTGGGGGCGCCCAGAATCTGAAATATGCCCGAGGAATCATCGTCGGTATTCGGCATAGTCTTGGACACTCCCTGCAGCAATTCCCCGAACTGAAGATCCTGAAAGGCAATCACCTGCAGGCCGGCCAAGACGGTCGCGGTGGCTTCACCGGTGGTGACATCCTGGGCCGCCACCGGTCGATTCAGCGAGCCCAGCAGCAACCCGATCACTACAAGCGTCGATAGTCTCGTCCATGCAGCGGTCAGTCTCATTTACGGCCTCCTCCAGAGAGAAACTCAAATGCCCTGCGTGACGTCGCTCTGTTTATTTCCACGCATACTCCTTAAGTCGCCAATCGGCGGAGAGTTATTAGCCTGGGGAAGAAAACGGAGGCGACGGGGAGGCAAGATTGCTTCAGAGTTGAGCAAACTGTGGGACGAAATCCATATTCAGTTGCCGGTAGTGTCCACGCGGATGACAATATCCGCCTGGTAATTGCCGGCCGGCTGGACGATCGCCGGCACGACCTTGCCGCCCAGCCATATGGTCAGGCCGTTGGTACCCAGACTGTACGTAATTGCATGCCAGGGGTCCAGGTTATCATAGCCCGGGTTGGACTGCTTGCTGGCCTGGGTCAAAGATGAATCCATGGCACAGTCCGTCTCATTGAAAATCATTTGCATGGAGTATCCGCCCATGTTCATGTACGTCGGTAAGGTGAATTGGATAGTGACCTTTTGTCCGGCCGGGCCCGTGACATGAAACTCGGCGGCCATCCCGGCGTCCCGCTTCGACACGGTCCTGGGAACATGGGGAAAGACGTCGCCGAAGACCAGGTTGTTGTTTACCGTGACGTTGACCTGCGCCCGGGAGAAGGCCGCAGTTGTCAGCAGCATGCACAAACAGGCACTGATGATTCTTCTTATGTCCATAGTAAAACAGCGGCTTTGTCCGTTCACAAAGGAAAAGGAGCCCGTTGGCCGAGTCAACTTTTAAGTTCGTGATAAGATGTCCCGATGTCGTCAGTTCTCGGAGTAGATGATAGTCACCTGACATGACGACGCGCCGGGCGGCAGAGAACGCGTCAACGCTTCCATCGAGACAAGCGATACATTCGGGACAGAGGCGTTGGTGATGAGCCATCCCGAGGGGCCGCTGTCAGGGTCTTTCAGATACACCTGTCTCATCAAAGCGCCGTCGGTTTCTATCTGAAGAAAAGCCTTACCGCCCCGGGGACAATAGAACAGCCCGTATTGTTCACTAATGCCAGCCGCGATACCGGACGGTTCAACGGGCCGGCTTTGACCGAAAAACGCCGGCAGCATGTCGGCTGTCACGCCGGTTGTACCAGCAGGGTCCACGAC
The DNA here is from genome assembly GCA_029858555.1 of Candidatus Zixiibacteriota bacterium. Taxonomy (GTDB): domain Bacteria; phylum Zixibacteria; class MSB-5A5; order GN15; family FEB-12; genus DAOUUR01. The sequence continues at coordinate 10,008 of JAOUEU010000010.1, read as the reverse complement.
CGTCGCGGTCGTTTCTATGACCGCCGACGACACCCGGTCCAAGGGCTCTGCCCCCGCGCCCGACCACTAGTGGAGAAACAGGGCCATAACACTCAGACTTGGGATTAAACGATTTTTCAGGTTCATAACGGTATCCGACGTAACTTGACAGGTACGTCTTCAAGATACCGTAAATCGTGAATTTGTCAATGACATACGACCGCCGTGCCCCGTGACGGCGGGGATTGAGAAGAGAGTATAAGCTGTCGCAGACTGCCGGTTGGTCAGTTGCCGGTAAGTGTCACCGTCATGACAACGTTAGCGCTGTAATTGCCTCCGGTTTGAGACAGGCGGGGCAATACAGTGCCGCCAATCCAGATACTCATGCCGCCGCCGATCCCGATATCCTCGGTTTCTACACCATTAGGATTCAGAATGCCGGCCGGCGCCGTCTGGCCACCCCCGGTACCGTCATCATACGAAGCGTCGGTGTTGCTGAATGTAATCAGCAGGCCGACGGTGGAGTCCTGCAGAATGAGGGAATCCGGCAGGTCCCATTCAAGAGTCACCTCGGCCGCGGCCGGCCCGGTGATGCTCCATTCCCCGGCAAAGCCGACGTCGGTAGCGTCGACCGACTTGAGGACCCCGGGTGTCACGGTGCCGAACTCGAGGTTGTGTTCGCCCCGGACTATCAGCGCCGACAATACCGTGGCCGTCGCCTGAATGATCCCGCTCTCCTGGGCCTGTACCGTTGCGCCCATCGTGAAAAATATCAGCAGACCGGCGACAATCATCGGCCTGGCTATTTTCAACATTTGTGCCTCCTCGAAAAAGCGTTTCATAAATCTCTCCGAAGCCTATTGAGCAACGCCGGTGCCGGGCCTGACTGCCGAGATAAGCTGTTGCCAGACTGAGGCTTAATGTCGACGATAACCGTTAGGACACGGATAAGGAGGACGGCGGTATGGGAATTAACCTATCCGGCCGCGCGTAACTGACTATCCCGTATAAACTTAGTATATCCCACAGATATCTTCCGACTGCCCCGGCGGAAGAAAAGTCACACGAAGCGCTAAACTTATTTGAGCAGGTCCCGATACTCTTTAGCAGGAACTGTTCAAAAAACGAACAGGCGTAATTGGACTACATAAGGATGAAGGCTATGGCCCGTCACGGCCTGAAGATTACAGCGGGCGTTATTGTCGCGGGGTTGCTCTGCTCTCCAGCGCGGTCCCAGACCCAGTTGTGGTCAACCAACTTCGGTGGCCGGCTCAACGAAATGGGCAGCGCCTCGGTGGCCACCGCCGACGGCGGCTTCGCCGTCCTAGGTTCGACCTACTCGTTTGGTTCCGGGGGGATGGACTTCTACCTGGTAAAGATCGACTCGCTGGGGGATACGCTCTGGACGCGCACTTTCGGAGGTGCCTCCTTCGAGGACGGCTATGATATTCAGCGAACCGCCGACGGCGGCTTCGTCATGGTCGGTGCTACCGAATCGTACGGAGGCGGCGGCCGGGACATCTACCTGGTCAGGGCTGATTCATCCGGCCGGGTGCTCTGGGCCAGAACCTACGGCGGCGGCCAGGATGACGAGGGCATGTCGGTGCGACTCACGCCCGACGGCGGCTACGTAATATGCGGCACCACCTGCTCGTTCGGATCAGGGTACAACGACGTCTACTTCGTGAGGACCAACGCCGCCGGCGACACGGTCTGGACAAGAACCTTCGGCGGCCCCGGCGGTGATTCCGGTTTTGCGGTGCGCGTGACCGCCGACGGCGGTTTCATCGCGGTAGGAACCACCGGTTCTTTCGGCACCGGTTATAGTAGTGTGTACGCCATCCGCATGGACAGTGACGGTGACTCGCTCTGGGCCACCACATACGGCGGGACCCGGGCCGATATCGGCTACTCGCTGGAACTGACTTCGGATGGTGGTTTCATTTTCGTGGGCGCCTCCGCCTCGTTCGGAGCCTCGTATAACGACGCCTACCTCGTTAAGACCGACATCGCCGGCAATGTCACATGGGAGTACATCTACGGCGGCACCTATGATGACCGTGGCTATTCTGTCTGCCAGACAGCCGATGGCGGTTATGCCCTCGTCGGTAGCACGCTGTCGTTCGGGTCGGGCAAGAACGATGTGTATGTTGTCAAGGTGGATCCAATGGGCACGGAGATCTGGTCGCGAAGCTACGGCGGCAGGGAATCCGATTTCTGCCACGCCGTCATCGAAGATTCCGGACTGGATTTGTTCCTGGTCGGGCACTCCTATTCGTATTCAGCCGGCGGCTCGGATATTTACATGCTCAAAATCAAGGGCAGCGACGCCACCCCGGTGTACGAAATAGACCGTCCGGGGCTTCCCGATGGTTTCGTGCTGGCTCAGAATTATCCCAACCCGTTTAACCCGTCCACCACCATCGAGTTCTCGGTACCCGGCAGGTCGCGCGCCTTCCTGACTATTTTCAATGTACTTGGTCAGATCGTCCGGCAGTGGCAGTTTTCCTCCCTTTCGGCGGGCACTTACGCGGTCGAATGGGACGGCTGCAACGATGGTGGACGCGGAGTAGCCAGCGGCGTCTATTTTTATCGCCTAGACGCCGGGGCAACAAGCCAGACGAAAAAGATGCTGCTGCTCAAGTAAGTCTTCCCCTGGCCATAATAATCCGCACAAAAGCTTGACGTTCTCGGGAAGAAAGCAGTCCTTCCGATGTATTCCCTGACGGGAAAGACAATAACATTCGTGAGAGGTTTCTTATGCACTCAAAGCCATTCTCCGTTTATATGGTTCTCTGGCTCGCCGTGCTCTTCGCCGATCCTGGCGTAATAGCAGGCGATTTCGGCACGTTGACAGGCAAGATAACCGACGCCGTCAGCGGTGACGGAGTCGCCGGAGCTGCCGTGCAGGCAGTCGGGACGCAGCAAGGCGCCATGTCCACCGGCGACGGATCATTCGTTGTCAAGAACCTCCCGGTGGGGACTTACTCGTTGCGGATCAGCTCCATAGGGCATGCCTCTCTGGACACTTCCGGGATTGTCATTACGGTCGGGGCCGTCACTCGCCTGGATGTATCTCTCGAAAGACGAGTGTCGGACTTAAGCGGCGACCCCGTAGTAAGAGGCGTTCGCGATATAGGTCCAGCTTATACGCGCTTCGGGATCAAGCTTTTCCAGGAAATACTCAGAACCGATTTCGGCAGCAATGTTTTCATATCGCCGGCAAGCGCCGCTATAGCCCTGGCCATGGTGTACAATGGCGCCGACGGCCTGACCAAAGACGAGATGCAGCAGGCACTTCAGTTGCAGGGATTCACCCTTGAGGACGTCAACGCCGCCAACGCCGTGTTGAAAACAGCCCTGGCGGCCGACCCGACCGTGGTGCTGTCCGTCGCCAACTCTATCTGGATGAGGCACGATTTCGATTTCAGGGAGGATTTTCTGGAGCGCACGCGGCTTTACTATGATGCCGCCGTCGAGCGGCTCGATTTTGCCGACCCCGAGGCGCCGAAAATCATCAACGCCTGGGTAGCCGAGAACACGAACCAGCGAATCAAAAAAATCATCGGGGCCATCAGCCGACGCGATATCATGTTTCTTATCAATGCCCTCTACTTCAAAGGGATGTGGACACACCCGTTCGATACGAACCATACCCACGAAGGAGATTTCACACTCCTCGACGGCAATCGGAAGAAGCATCCACTGATGCAGCAGACGGGGCGTTTTGGCTACTTCGCGACCGAAACGTTTCAGGCTATCAGTTTGCCTTATGGAAACGGCCGCTCCAGTATGCTGGTAGTTCTTCCCGGCGCAGAAAACGGCCTGGAGCAGTTCCAGAAGGACCTCACGGCGGAGAACTGGGAGCAGTGGCGGTTGGCGCTCCGGCCCGGCATGGAACAGGAAGGGACAATCGTGCTGCCACGATTCAAACTCGAGTACGAGCGCACTCTTAATGACGCTCTCATAGCCATGGGCATGAAGGCCGCCTTCCATCCGGCTGCGGCGGACTTCCGCGGAATGTGGATGCCGAAACCGGATTCGAATATATTCATCAGCCTGGTCAAGCAGAAGACATTCCTAGAAGTAAATGAGGAAGGTACTGAAGCCGCGGCCGTAACCGTCGTGGGGATGGCTCTGGCGGATGCGGTGATGGATACCCCCCCGCCCTTTGAGATGATTGTCGACCGACCGTTTTTCTGCGCTATCGTCGACAACAAGTCCGGGCTGCCGCTGTTTATGGGCTCGATTGTAGACCCGCAATAGCGGTATCGTCCCGGTCACTGCCGTTCTGCTCAGCCGGTTAGACAATAATCTCGTCCGATTCGTCCTTTCCGTGTAAAACACTAAGGTCCACAGCTACTTACATATGGATTGACAAATAGTCGCCAGATGGTATATTCCGCGTGCAAAAATGAAAAGAAATCCAAAAACGATATACTATATTATTATTGCCACGGCGGTCGCCGGTTTTGGGGGCTGGACAGTCTTCACGCAAGACTGGAGTGCGATTTTCCGCGCCGACAGAATCAACGCCCTGGTCCTGATATCGCTATTCTCCGCCGCGGTATTGCTTTACACCCGGTGGGCCAGGCAGGGCAAGCCGCTGTTTCTGCGTAAGATTCCCGGATTGGATGCCGTCGAGGAAGCCGTGGGTCGGGCCACGGAGATGGGCCGGCCGGTGCTGTTTATCCCCGGTATTGACGAGCTGGACCAGATCGAGACCATCGCCGGCGTTTCGATTCTGGGCCGGGTGGCAAGGATTACCGCCCAGTACGACACACCGCTGACGGTGCCGGTGCGCTATCCCCTGGTCCTGGCGGCCAGCCAGGAAGTGGTGGAGCAGGCATATATCGAGATGGGCAAGCGCGATGCCTATGATAAGGATACGGTCCGGTATGTCGCTGGCGAGCAGTTCGCTTTTACCGCTACTGTCAATGGTTACATGATGCGTGAGAGACCGGCGACGAATATATACATGGGCGCTTTTTTCGCCGAGTCGCTTCTTCTGGCCGAAACCGGCAACGCCGCCGGGTCAATCCAGATCGCCGGGACCGCCCGCCCCGAGCAGTTGCCATTTTTCATAGCCGCCTGCGACTATACCCTGATGGGTGAGGAGTTGTACGCGGCTTCGGCATACCTGTCGCATGAACCAATCATGACCGGCGGTTTGAAAGGCCAGGACTTCATAAAGATATTGATAGCTGCCTGCATAATCCTGGGAGTCTTGCTGGTTATCCTGGGGCGTGGCGACACTTTTATCAGCCTGTTTGACGCTGTATAGATGATTTGAGGTTACGATAACGACATGAGAACCACCGCGCCGGTTGCCATTGCTTTCCTTTCGGGTATCGCCATGGTCCTGGCGTTTTTTTTCAACGAAGAGACGACCTTTGTCGGCCGACTCAGCAATGAACTGCTTAACTGGCTGATCATTATCGGCGGCTTTACCCTCCTGCTGGGAGTGGTCTCAATCACGCGCGTAAATCTGGCCGCTGTCAAGCGGCGGAAAGAAGGCTGGGGCTACAAGGTTTTGACCCTGCTGGCTATACTGGCGATGTCCCTCCCGAGCGTTTTGTCCAGTAGCTGGTCATCCCTGTTCGGCCGTTCGGACGGCTCGATTTATGACTGGCTGTTCATCAACCTTCAGATGCCCATGATGGCCACCATGTTCGCCACCCTGGCTTTCTACATCGCTTCAGCAGCGTACCGCGCTTTCCGTGCGCGCAGCTCCGAGGCCACCATCCTGCTGATAACGGCGACACTCGTCATGTTATGGCGCGTGCCCATGGGTGAAGCTTTCCTCAACCTCTTTCCCGGAGATATCCCGGGTCTTTTGAACACATATATTATGAACGGCGCCAACCTGGCCGTGCAGCGAGGCATCATTATTGGAGCCGCCCTGGGTGCGTCCGCCATGTCCCTGCGCATTATTCTCGGCATCGAACGGACTTACATGGGGAAAGGGTAACCGCGTGAGTTTCTGGGACCAGATGCAGCAGATGGATCGCCGGTGGATTTATCTCATGGTGGGCATTGCGGTTATAATCCCTTTCATCGTGCCGGCCAAATTCCCGGTCAGCGTTACCCCCGAGGTCCAGACGTTTTTCGATGCCGTGGAGGCTCTGCCGGATTCCTCGGCAGTGATGCTCGTTTTCGATTACTATCCCTCAACAATGGCCGAGACCACGCCCATGGCGGTTGTCGGCGCGCGCCACCTGTTTCGAAAAGACTGCCGGATTATCACTCTCAGCAATATTCCTCTCGGGGGGCCGTCCCTGGCCGAAGCCGTCACACGCGAAGTTGCCGCCGAGTATGGCAAGGTCTACGGTGTCGACTATGTTAATCTGGGCTACAAGTATGGTTACGTTTCGGTGCTGAAAGGTATGGGGCTCTCGATAGAATCCATTTTCCCCACCGATAACAGCGGGACTCCCCTGTCGGAGCTGCCCATAATGGACTCGGTCAAGAATTACGAGGATATCGCCTTTGTTTTCGAGGTCGCCGACAACGCCACGGCCGACTACTGGATTTCGATTGTCAATGCCGGCTACAGCGTACCTATGGGGGTCGGCGCGACGGCGGTGATGGCGCCCAAGTTCTATGCTTTTGTCGGGGCCGGTCAAATTGTCGGTTTGCTGGGGGGCATGAAGGGTGCTGCGGAATATGAGATTCTACTGGGGCAGCCGGATGCGGCTTTCAGGGGTATGGACATACAATCCCTGGTGCATCTGCTGATAATCGGCCTGGTAGTATTGGGCAATGTCGGTTACTTCATGGGCCGGCAACACAAACGCGGGTTGAAGTTATGAGCGGCTGGGAAATTTTCCATATCTGGCTCATCGCCTTCTTCACGCTGGCGCTCTTTTCCTTTCTTTACAAGGATAACCCGATATATAAAATCGCCGAGCATATCTTCGCCGGCCTCACCGCCGGTTACCAGGTCGGTCTCATCTGGGACACGGTCATCCTGCAGAAACTGTGGGACCCGATGATTGCCGGCCAGTGGTGGCTTTTTGTCCCCGGTGTCCTGGGTATATTGATGTTTGCGCGTTTCTGGTCCAAGTATTCATGGATGTCGCGCGTCTCACTGGCCTGTGTCATGGGCGTCACCGGTGGGGTCTTCCTCACCACGCAGTTGCATGGACTGGTTCTGCCACAGATGCAGTCGACCATGATTGCGCGAACGGAAACGGTGGCCGGTGATGTCGACGCCTTCGATTACAACCTCAGTGAGTTTCAGGTCGTCGAGGGCGCGCGCCCGGATACGGTCCTGTTTCAACTTACCGATACCGTTTCCGAGATAACTCCAATCCCCGAAACCCAGGAGCATGGCGGCCTGAATATCGAGTCCGGCTCGGCGGCCGCGAGCAAGAAATGGGTCGACCGAACCGGCGATAACCGCCTCCTGCTGTCGGCCATCTTCCGCGACAGCACCGAACTCGGAATCGGTGAAGATTACGAAGTATCTTTTTCCATTCGCGAACACGAAAACGCCAACAGAAAGACAACCGTGCTGGACAAGGCCTCGGTCGTTTCGGACGGTGTCGTGCTGACGGGCCTGGGGCAAGGCCGGTACAAGATCGAATACGCTTTTGACCCCGGTGTCAGTCAGGCGTTGGGCGATTACGACCTGCAGTTCGAAGTAAATCGCAAATCGACCATGTTCCTCCTGAGCATAATAGTCGTCGTGGGGGTCCTGTCCACCCTCATTTACTTCTATTTCTCCCATGAACATGTCGGTATTCTGGGGGCCACCGCTCGTGTCGGCATCTGGTTTATCATGATTTCTTTCGGCGCTCATTTCGGCTACACCGTGATGGGCCGCGTATCGCTGCTCATCGGGAGGGTACAGTTTCTGGTGGAGGACTGGATCGGGACGTTCTTACAAATCTGGGACTTTCTCATAAGTCTTTTGAGCTGATTTCGATGGTGTGATACAGGGAGCATTCTGGTTATGAAGTCTGCGTTTTTACTTATCCTGTCGGTGGTGATGCTGGCGGCACTGTTGGCGACCGGCTGCGGCAACAGCAGCGTCGAGCGGGTATATGACACGAAGAGTAACCCCCATGATTTCCCACAGATGGCTCTGGGCCTGCTGGAGAACATCGAGTCGGGCAAGCTGGATACCTATGACGCCATTGCCGGGTCGTTCGGTCAGTTGTATGTCGACAATCCGGAGCTTCTCGACGACAAGAACTGGCAGGAGATAGTGCACCGGCTGGCCGACGTGTTTCGTCGACGGGCTAACGAACTGGTGGCGCAGGGCGTGCAGCATTATGCCCAGGCGGCGGGACTTTATACCCTGGCCTATTTTGCCCGACCCAAAGATGTCCAGCTGAAACACATGAGCAGTCTCTTCTCTGTATGGCTGCAGGGTGTTGAAGACACCTCGCTGGCCGTCTACAAGGATATCAAGGGTAAAGACAATCCCCAATACCAGATAAACCGTGTCCGGCGGCTCTATTTCGGCAACAGCCTCGAGCGGGAGTTTGCCGAGACTTACTTAGTCCGGCAGGTTCTTGCGCCGCTGGTCCAGCGGCAACCGGAGGAGATTGCCGAGCTTTCGGCGCCGGACCGCGCGTTTCTGTCGTCGCTGAACCTGGCTGATTTTTCGGTCACTGACCCGCCGGTGCAATTCCTCGAGCCCCGGTGCGACCTGGCGGCATACCGTGTCGAGACCCTGGCGAATGATTCCCTCCTGGTGGAGTTATATTTCATCCCACAGGAGAAGACGACCGGGGATTACACCGTTGCCCTGGCGGTTCCTTCCGCGGCCGGGACCGGTACGGCGGAGCCGTCGGCGGCGCCGCTGAGTTTTGCCCCGGAAGTGGCGTCATCGCAATGGGTGCCGGGACAAGTGGTGGCGGCCTGGCGGGTGGTACCGGTGACCGGTCCGATTGACAGCCTCTCGGTCGGGCTTTGCGAGACCGCCGGTGACCGAGTAAAGTTCGCACCGATTGCCGATTGCGGCGAGAAACTCAAGAAACTACCCACCGCTGCGGGCCGTCCCGAATAGCCGCTTCACTCCCGGCGTCCCCGCCGGCAGAATAAAGCTTGTCAAAGCGCTGTTCAGTTCCTACTATTGCTATGTTTTCGGAGATACCAACATGAAAGTGATTATTCCTGTCGCCGGGGTCGGCGACAGACTGAAACCACATACGTATTCACAACCCAAACCACTGCTGCATGTGGCCGGCAAGCCGATGCTGGCCTATATCCTCGACCCCCTCTTGAAGCTCAATCCGGACGAAGTGATCTTTGTCATCGGCTTCAAAGGCGATCAGATCCGGAGCTACGTGGAAAAGAACTATGACTTCAAAGCCACTTTCGTTGAACAGGACCAGTTGCTGGGGCTGGGCTATGCCATAAAGATCGCCCTGGACAGGGTTGACAGCGACGCGGTCCTGATCATTCTCGGGGATACGATCGTCGAATGCGACCTGGATAAGTTCATATCGTCCGGTGATAACGTGCTGGGCCTTAGAGAAGTCAGCGATCCCCGGCGTTTCGGGATAGCCGAGATGAAAAACGGCTGTGTTGTGGGCATGGAAGAAAAGCCGGCCCGACCGAAGGGAAATATGGCTTTGATCGGGCTTTATTACATTAAGGAATCGGCCAATCTCAGACGGGCGCTGGAGAAGGTCGTCGAGTCCGGCAAGCTGACCCGGGGGGAAATCCAACTGACCGATGCCCTGCAGACCATGATCAGAGAGGGCACGAAGTTTGTCTCCCACGAGGTGCAGGGTTGGTATGATTGCGGTAAGAAGGAAACTCTGCTCGAGACCAACAGGCATTTACTGAAGGGCAGGAGTACGCCGGCGGCGCTTGAGGGTTCCGTGCTCGTACCGCCTGTTTACGTGGCGCCTACGGCTCAGATCGTAAACTCGGTTATCGGCCCGAATGTATCGATCTCGGACGAGACCGTGATAAAAGATTGCATCATCAGAAACTCCATAATCGGCTACGGAGCCTGTCTTGAAAACGTAATCATCGAAGACTCCCTGCTGGGGCATCTGACCACTTTTG
>JAOUEU010000166.1 GCA_029858555.1 Candidatus Zixiibacteriota bacterium | reverse complement strand
CGGCCGCGCCGTCATTATGAGAAAACAGCTCAAAATCAAGCACGGCCGCGGCCCGTTCTCGATGAAAAGCATCTGGTATTCTTCCCTTGATCTGCCGCCGCTCGACGAACTCGACGGACTCGTCTTCGCTTTCATTACGCGGCGCAATACCGTCATGTCATTCGCCCAGCGACTCACCCCGATGCAGGCCGCCCTGGCCTATCTCTGGGGCGAATCCAGTCATAGCTACGCCTCCAATCCCGCCAAGGCCGGTGAGTCGGTGCGCACCGTGGGCACCGACCCCTTCATTGTCGGGTCACGCGGTCACAAGGTTAATCACTTCTACAAGATTATCATGGACCTGGTCGACAACTATCCCGGCAAGGTTTTCTTCTACCAGTACAACACCGGCGGTATGGGTGAGATTATCGAGGAGGGTGATAAAGGCGGCACCAAGAAAGTCATCCGCAAGACCGAACGAGTACCCATCGACACCATGGCCGCCATACAGCGGGGCGACCTCCGCGGCACCAACCAGTACCGGCCGAGCCTTTTGGGCACTGAAGAGATCATCGCGGCCGAGGGCGCTGATCTGAGCGGTTATCAACCTGAGAAATACTACTCCCGCCATCAAATCGACCATTATCTGCGTGATTTAGTCAACGGCCGCCGCAAATTCACCGAAAAGGTCGCCGAAGAAGGCCTCTTGCCGGAGATAATCCGGGCCGCTGAGCAGTCATACGGCATTGCGCCCGAAAAGGAAACCAAGGTTTTTATGTCCTCCAAAAAGGAGGCGCCGCCGCCGAAAGACAAACCGGCCGGTAAACTGACTGACTGGAAACCTAATCCGAGGCTGGTGCGTGACCGCGGCTGGCGCTATGGATGAGTTTTGCGGGGCGACGCGGGCGACTTGTTCCACCGGCATAGCATAACGGAGAATTATGGCTATTGAATTCTCGCCCAATATGAAGCGCATAGAAGAATCCGGCACCCTGGCGGTCTTCGCCCGCGTGAAAGAGATGCAACGGACCGGACAGGAGGTGCTCTCCCTCGTCGTCGGCGAACTTGACTGCGAGACGCCGGATTTCATCAAACAGGCCGGTATCCGGGCTATCCGGGAGGGCTTCACGCGCTACACGGTCAACAGCGGTATCCCCGAACTGCGGGAGGCTATCGCCCGCAAGCTGCGCGACGATAACGACCTGGAATACACGCCGGACGAAATCCTGGTGTCGGCCGGCTCCAAGCAGGCCTTTTATAACATCATGTACGCCCTCTGCGGGGAGGGCGATGAGGTTATTATCTTCACGCCCAACTATACCAGCCACCCCGACCAGGTGCGGCTGGTTGGCGCGACGCCCGTGCTGGTTCCCAGCCGCGTCGAAAACAACTACCAGATCGAGGCCGAGGCCTTGCGGCGAGCCATCACCGAGCACACCAGGATGATAATCCTGAACTCGCCCAACAACCCGTCATCACAGCTTTACACCAAAGAGTCATTTGAGATCGTCGCCAAAACCGCGATGGAGCATGACCTGTGGATACTCTCCGACGAACTGTACGAGAAGATTGTCTTTCCGCCGCATGTTCATTACTCGATTGCCCAGCTTTTCCCGGAAGTAAAGGAGCGTTCCCTGGTGGCGAACGGGCTCTCCAAGACCTACGCCATGACCGGCTGGCGGCTGGGTTATGGCGCCGGCCCCCGGGAAGTCATCAAGGCCGCAGCGCTGGTGCAGTCGCACACGACCAACAACGCCTCCTCGATTTCGCAGAAAGCGGCCCTGGCAGCCCTGACTGAGGATGACGGCAGTTTCTTTCGCGACCTCATCCCCGACCTGGAGAAAAAACGCGACACCGCCTACCGCATCATTAGTTCCATCGACGGCCTGAACTGCCCCAACGCCCAGGGGGCGTTCTACCTCTTTCCATCCATAAAGAAGTACATCGGCAGACGCTCCGGTGACCGGGTCATTGGCGGCTCCCTGGACCTTGCCATGTACCTGCTGGAGGAAAAACAGGTCGCCATTGTTCCGGGTATAGCCTTTAACACCGAAGGGGCCATCAGGATTTCCTTCGCCACCGATCTCGAGACCGTTGAAAGAGGCTGCCTGAAAATCAAAGAAGGGCTTGAACAATTGGCTTAGTTTTGTGGTTTAAGAACCTGACCATGGTTTGGCAACGAATGCAAAGGAGAAGCCGTTTCGCACCATGCCTACATATCAGTATCATTGCAGCGACTGCGACAGTGATTTTGAAGAATTCCAGTCCATAACCGACGAACCCCTTCAGACATGCCCCTACTGCCGGGGTGAGCAGGTTCATCGAGTCATATCCGGCGGTGCCGGCCTCATATTCAAGGGTTCCGGCTTTTACATTACCGATTACCGCGGCGAAAAATACAAAAAGGACGCCGCCCGGGACAACGGCGGCAAAACCGGCAAAGCCGATTCTTCGACCTCGGAGAAGACTTCACCTTCCAAGGACACCGACTCCACTAAAAAACAGCAGCCCTCAGGCTAAGAGACAGTATGGGCCCAGCAGACTTCAAGTGGCTGTCACAAAATCTTTCAGGACCTGCCCTGCTCGTAACGGATCTCACCGGCCACGAAGATTACTGCCATGACGCCACCGAGGACTCCGGCACGCCTTCGGCCATAGTTTTTGCGGAGTACGAAAGCGACGTCATTGCCACCCTCCGTTTCTGCGCCGCACATGACCTTCCGGTGGTGCCGCGTGGCGCCGGAACCGGCCTTTCCGGCGGGTGCGTTCCATCACGGGGTGGTATAGTCCTCTCCACAGAACGCATGAAACAGCTTGAAATTGACCCCGAGAATCGCACGGCGGTCTGCGGTCCCGGGGTCATCACCAAGGCCCTGGTTGACACTGCCGGCCGTTTTGGCCTAACCTACCCGCCCGACCCGGCCAGCTACGACGAATCGACCCTCGGCGGCAACGTGGCTGAAGGCGCCGGCGGCCTGCGCTGTAAACGCTTCGGCGTAACCAAGGATTACGTGATCGGCCTGACTGCCGTGACAGCGGACGGCCGGATCATTAAGACCGGCCGCCAGAACGGCTATCAGGGTTTTTCCCTGGGAGACCTCTTTGTCGGCTCCGAAGGTACCCTGGTGGTAATCACCCAAATCGTTGTACGCCTGATTGTCGCGCCATCGCCCGGCAACACCCTGTTGATTGCCTTTGACGACCCCGCCGACGCCGCTCGGACAGTCTCGGAGATAACCGGCTCGGGATTGATACCGACCGTTCTGGAATATCTCGACGGTGACGCGGCCGACTGCTCCAACCGGTATGAAAAACACGAGGGGCTGGACCGCGTGGCGGCCATTCTCCTGATCGAAACGGCCGGTGAAGACCGCTCAGGGCAGACCGGGACCATCGGAGAAATCTGCCGCAAAAACAAGTGCTCTTATCTTCGCGTGGAAAGCGACCCGGACAAGGCCGAGCGCCTCTGGGCCGTTCGCCGCAACCTCTCCAACGCCATGAAAGCCATAGCCAAATACCGCATTTCCGAAGACGTGGCGGTGCCGAATTCCCAGTTTCCCAGATTGGTGGCTTTCGTGGCCGAACTCAACGAGGCCAGCCCCTTGAGGATAAACGCCTACGGCCATGCCGGCGACGGCAACCTCCACGTCAATTTCATGTCCATGAGCGGCTCCGCCGCCGAAATCCGGCTCATGCAGGACGGTATTGGCAGATTGCTCAGGAAAACGGTCGAACTGGGCGGTACGCTCACCGGAGAACACGGTATCGGGCTGGCCAAACGACACTATCTGCCACTGGAATTCGACGGACCGACGCTGCACTTTATGAAGAGGGTGAAGTCTTTGTTTGACCCGACCGATCTGCTCAACCCCGGGAAAATATTCCAAAAAAACGAAAAACTATAGTCTTCGATGCCCCTGGCCTCTTGACATTTTATCACGGTTGTAGTAGAATTACTGGAAATGTGAAACAATTCACATTGGGAGTAAACGAGATCTTCATCCAACAACCTATACAACCGAAAAGGAGTTTTCGATGGCAAAGACCCTCAAAGAAAAACTGGGGGAACTGATCCCTCGGTTGAGAGAAGAACGGGCAACGATCCTGAAAGACTTTGGTGAAACTCAAATCTCGCAGGTATCAGTCGCCCAGGCATTCGGCGGGATGCGCGGTGTCAAAGGAATGATCTGCGACACCTCGGTCGTCGAGCCGGACAAGGGTTTGATCATTCGTGGCCGCCCCATCATGGAACTTAAAGATCGTCTGCCCGAAGAGATCTTCTGGCTGCTGCTTACGGGCAACCTGCCCTCCGCCGATGAGCTGGCTCTGTTCCAGAAGGAACTCAAGGCACATGGTGAAGTCCCCAACTACATCTGGAAAGTCCTGAAGGCGATGCCGAAGACTTCCCATCCGATGGCTATGCTGGACACCGCTATCCTCTCGATGGAGAATGAGTCCGCTTTCCGCAAGCGGTACGACGAAGGCATGGCGAAGACGGAGTACTGGGAGCCGACTTTGGAGGACGCCATGACAATACTCGGCACGATTCACACAATCGCTGCCGGAATCTATCGCCTGAAGTACAAGAAGGGTGATATCATCGAGCCGTCCAAGAAGCTTGACTGGGGCGCCGACTACGCCAGGATGCTGGGACTGCCGCCCAAGAAGGGTGAGACGTATGCCATGATGCGGCTGTACCTCGTGCTGCATTCCGACCACGAGGGTGGCAACGTGTCGGCCAACACCTGTCACACCGTCGGTTCCGCCCTGTCCGACCCGTTCTACGCGGTCTCGGCCGGCCTGAACGGTCTGGCCGGCCCTCTGCACGGTTTGGCTAATCAGGAATGCCTGAACTGGGTGCTGCAAACCATGGAGAAATTCGGCGGCGCTCCGTCGGAGAAGCAAATCGAGGATTATGCCTGGGAGACTCTGAACAGCGGCAAGGTCATCCCGGGTTACGGTCACGCCGTGCTGCGCGTGACTGATCCGCGCTTTGCGGCCTTCAACGCCTTTGGCAAGAAGTACCTGGCCAAGGATCCCGTTTTCCTGACCGTCGACCGCGTCTTCACTGTCGTCCCGAAGGTGCTCGAAAAGCAGGGCAAGGCCAAGAATCCGTGGCCGAATGTCGATGCCGGTTCCGGGGCTCTGCTCTACCACTATGGCATCAAGGAATTCGAGTACTACACGGTGCTGTTCTCCGTCTCACGAGCGATGGGCATGCTTTCGCAGTTGGTTCTCAACCGCGCGTTGGGCACGGCCATCACACGACCCAAGTCCGTCAGCACCGAATGGATAAAAAGCCAGACCGGCAAGTAATTCAGCTGCTTCACGGATTATCAAAGAGCGGCTCCTGCGGGAGCCGCTTTTCTTATAGGTGCCAGTTATTTCTGAACGGGCAGGACTATCGAAAACCTGGCTCCGCCCCATCGGCTCTCGCCCACCCGCACCCGACCGCCCATGTCCGAGACGACCTTATGCACCGCGGCCAGGCCGAGACCGGTGCCGCCCTCCTTGGTAGTGAAATAGGGAGCGAAGATTTTCTCGCGCAATTCCACCGGCACACCCGGACCATTATCCTCCAGCTCGATAACGATGTCGTTCCCTTCCGAACGTGCCTGCACTTCCAGCTTCCCGGAACGACCATGGAAAGCTTCCCGGGTATTATTGAACAGATTAGAAAACATCTGGCGCAAACTGCCGGGGTCGGCCTCAATGGCAAGCCCGTCCTCCACCACCCAGGTCAACTCCATGCCCAGTTTATCGGCCTCGAGCTTGAGAAGCGTGAAATGCTCCTCGACAAGTCTGTCTAACCTGACTGAAGGGTGCTTCTTTTTATCCACCCTGGCCAGCGCCAGGAAGCGCGTGATTATCTCGTTTAAACGGCCCGTCTCGGCCCGGATCTGCTGCGTGAAGGAGGCATATTCTTCCCGATTTTCCTCAGGCTGAAACTCCGACGCCAGACGCTGCGCCGCGATGGAAATAGTGTTCAAAGGATTACGAATTTCGTGGGCTACCCCGGCCGCCAGGTTGCCCATCTCCGACAGCCGCTCTCGGCGCGCCGCCTCCAGCTCATACTCCTTCAGCCGAGTGATATCATAGATGACCACAACCGTCCCCGAACCGTGCTCCTCATCCCGTGTGAATCGGGAGATGGCCACCAGGAGGATTCTGGCCTTGTCGCCGCCACCAATAGTCACCTCTCTTTCGAAGGAATCCTCGTGGCCCGACAGGATATCTGACAGCGAGAGGCTGGGCTCACGGACAATGTCATCCCAGGGCCTGCCGACGACTTGCTGTCCGCCGAAAAGGCGGCAAAAAGCTTCGTTAGCCAGCGACACCCGGCCATCGCCATCCACGTAGGCCACCCCGGTTTGCATCTCGTCGAAGATCCTGTCGGTGATCGACTTAATGTCTCGGTATCGACGGGCGATCTCTTTGCGCTTCTGACGGCTGTTCAGATAAAGAAGCAGAAGCAGCAGGAGAACCACCAGGGCAGCCGACATCCCGATCATCTGGCGGTCGAACCGCTTCTGTATCGAGTAGTAACCGTCCAGGGACAGCCCCACGCGCAACAGGCCGAAGGGAAACTTTGCCGACGAGAAAGGCCGCACCAGTTCGAGTACATTCTTGCCCTGGATAGGCTGCACCCGGTGGGTGATAGTCTCGCTCTCCAGGGCGGCGGCCAGAAAAGGGTCAGACTCAATAGCCAGCACCTCGCCGGTCTTGCGCGATGAAAAGATTATTCCCTCAGTCGTCTGATACATGATATATTCCACACCCTGCTCTCGAGACATGCTCTGAGCCAGGAAGCCTATCTGGGTTTGTTCCAGGACCTCCGTATAGTAAAGGGCATCGGCCACGACCAGCGTCACGCGGTCGAGTTGGTTCGAGATTTCAAGGTAATAATGAATTGTCTGGTCGGGAGTGGCTCCCTGGTCAAGAAGCAGGATGTAATTGTTTTCCGGCTCAGCAATCAACTGCTTGACTTCATCGAGGACATAGTCAGGAAGGCCGGTTGCGGGCATCCTGACCGAAACTCCGGCCAGAAGATTGGAGTCGGCCCCGAACACGTAAAGGCCGTACAGGTTATGGCTGGTGGCCATCTGCAACAGGAACCGGTCGGTCAAATCGACTGGTTTCGGTGCGGCCAGCTCCACCGCTATTTCG
>JAOUEU010000165.1 GCA_029858555.1 Candidatus Zixiibacteriota bacterium | reverse complement strand
GGCTGACATTGAGGTCACCCTTGTTGTAAAAACATCCGGGCGGATCGATGTCAGCTGCAACATAACCAATGCGTCCTTCAGTATTGCGGGGCCGGTGAATTATGAAGGCAGCGGAAACAGCTGGACCGCTACGGGTGTCCCCGACGGGACGTACACCATCACCTATCATCCTGTTACGGGATATAAGGCGCCTTCCCCTGAGACAAAGCAGCTGACAGGCGGCGGACAGATAGGCTTTGATGGCCAATACGTAAGTCTCGCGATGAAGGCCAGCATAGTAGTCAGCAGGCCAGGAGCAAAGCCTAAAGAAACCGGCATAGGGATATTCAGTGGGAGCGGAGACATTCTGAATTTCTTCCCGCTCAGTATTGCCGGCAGCTTCAGCTATCTGCAGGGTGCTCATACGGCAGTCGGGGATATCGACGGAGACGGGAAGACCGAGATCGTGGCTGGTTCCTCGGCAGACAGCAGTAACCCGGCATTTGTTTCCGCATACCGTTCAGACGGCAGTTTGATGAAGGGCAGCACATTTATGGCCCTGTACAGCAGGTTCGGCGCAAATGTGGCAGCCGCAGATTTTGACGGAGACGGGAAGGCGGAGATCATAGTCGGGGCCGGGGCGAACTCGAAAAACGCCGCGCAAGTCAGGGTATTTTCCTATGATGGAGGCACGATCAGGGACAAGGGGATCAACCTGATTGCCTTTGCCGGAGGCGGTGGCGTAAATGTGGCGGCAGGGGATGTCGATGGAGACGGCACGCCGGAACTCATCACGGCTGCAGGTGCGAGCCCCGATGCTGCGGCTGAGATACGGGCCTGGAAGATAGACACTTCAGGGAGTTCCTGGAGCGTACAGGACACCGGCGTAGACTTTGTGGCCTTCGCCGGCCGCTACGGGGCTTACGTAACAACAGGCGACATCAACGGCGACGGGACCAGCGAGATAATCGCCGGCAGCGGTCCGGATCCGTGCGCGGACGCCTCCATGGGAATGGTATTCAAGGGAAGTTCCGTCAGAAAATCGAGCGCTGGCAGCGGAACTGACGGGTATTGCGGTGCCAACAGGATAAAGGTCTTCAACGGAGACGGTACAGAGTACGGACTCGAGATCATAGACGGGACTGTCGGATATGGACTGCGTGTGGCCTCCGCAGACCTTGACAACGACGGAGTGGCAGAGATCATAACGGGACCGGGGCCTTCACCCGCGAATCCTTCGTCAATAACGATCTACAAGTCGGACGGCACAAAGGTGGGCAGCTTTAACGCCTTCGAAGGGACAAACTACGGGGCGGTAATCTCTGTGGGAGACCTGGGTTACTGAAAGATGAGAGATATGGGGAAAAAGACAGCAGCGGCCTTCGTCATAGGATGCGTAATCATACTGTTCGCCTACCGGTTCATCGCCTTTGCTGCTGATTCCGCCAATGACACCCCGCATAACCAGGACTACGATACCATCTACTGCGGAGGCTGCCACATTTCAAGTGAATTTACGAACCCCTCGGACACTGCATGTCTCAGCTGTCACAAGAAGGCTTTTGGTCCATATTCAGCTACGGAGGGACCTTTAGTAAAGACCCATTCCAGCGACACTACCAGCAGTCAGTATGCCCCCTGGTCGAGGCGCTGCGTCGATTGCCATGACCCCCACAGACAGAAGCAGAAGGATTACTCTGAAAATTATCTTGCCACAGGGACGATCGTGAGCACAGGTACTTATGATTCTGAAAACAATTCAACCACTCTGACGTATTCAATCGTCTCTTACAGGACTGGTTGGGAGGATCCTTCAAAATGGGCAGACAAGACAGAAAAGGAAGCTGGCTACGACAAGAGGGGTGCTATTTTAATCCCCGACACGACCAACAGCACTACCTCCAGATATACCTATTTGATAAAGTCGGCAGATGCCAGCACCATAACCGTCATCGGAGACGCAACAACTCAAATCCCATCCATTCTCGGTAAGTCTTTTAAAGTCATCTATGGCCAGCTTATCAAGAACCAGATATATGCATATGACCCATCCGACGGCCAATGGAAATGGAAGCCCGTTAAGTTCTTTGACAGGACAGGCACGAACTCGTTTGCGGACGGTGATTCTACGCGCGACGGCCCCTGCGAGGTCTGCCATACAAAGACGAGGCATTTCAGAAACGACGGCAGCGCTGATGACCAGCTGCATACCAATATGGGAACAGTCGCCGGGACGAACTGCACAGCCTGTCATGCTCATGACTCGGGCTTTGCTCACGGTTCCGGCAGCGAAGGCACGGGGTGTATTCCTTGCCATGGACATGATGAAGGTACCTATTATGACCCTGATATGACGCTGCCCTATACCGCGAACGCCGAGAATAAGACCAGCCAGGGCAGGGGCACCCACCAGAGCCATTCGACGCATACGGAAAGTATCAGCGGTATTTCCCCGAGTTCAGCAGGTGATGATGACCGGAAGGGGCCTGGAATATACTGTGCGGACTGTCACGACATCACCAAGTTCCCCCTCTTTAAGGACGGCAAAACCCTTGCAAACACCACGGTCTGCGATCCCTGCCACAGTCCCGGCGGGACGTATGACGGCGTGAACGACCCGGTCATCGGCGCCAAGGCGAACTGGAAATCAGGTGTCTATGAGGCCGACAGCAAGACTCTTCAGGTGAGCAAGGAGAAATGGTGCGCGGGCTGCCACGACGAAGAGCCGGGCAACAGCAAGCCCGACGATTCGGGGGTGGACGCGCCGGATGTCATCGGCGACGAGGACGGCTACTACACCTACGGCACCGGATGGGGCTTCTACAAGACCGGACACGGGCTTGCCGCTGAAGAGGCGTATCCTTATAAAGGCGGCTTGCTCCCGCCGCAGCTTGTTAATGGCGCGAGCAGGCCGGTCAACTGCGACGGCTGTCATGATTTTTCAACGGCTCATATCGATCATGACAGCAGAACATTTAATTGTGGCGACGGCTGCAATTCCACGGAGTACCGTCAGAGCTACAGGCTGAAGCTGGTCGATGGAAAGGAGCCGATGGAAATCCCGTGGACCGGAGCGACCAATGCGAACAGCACAGAGAAGTACCGCTTATGTGTCAGTTGTCATGCTCCGGGGCCGTTTGTGGACCCGCTGAATAAGAATACCAACATGTATACATGGAGTGACAATAATCCGGATTTTGTAAATCGTCACGTATCTCACCTCTCCATGGCCAGTTCTTATTACCCTGCTGACTACAACTACAGCTCTGCAGATACAACTAAAATCACCTGCGTCATATGCCATAATGTGCACGGTTCAACCCGGTTGGCCATGGTGCGCGACGGCAAGCTGATCAATCGTCAGCCGGGCCAGGAGATATGGTATTACAACCCCGGCATTTCCACGGATACAACGCCTCCGAGTCCGGAAGACCTGCCGCTTTCGCTCAGTACCGCTGCTCGATGGAATTCAACTACAGATTATCTCTGCGGCAACTGTCATGCGAACAGCACGAGCTACAGGACACCTTTCCAGGGTGTTGAGGAGTTTACAAGACTCGACTGGACCGATGAGTACAGCTATACCAACGACGGTGCTTATCCCGACGCTGCCCTGCAAGGCAGCACGTTTACCTTCCGGGTGAAATACTCCAGCACGAATACCGACCCGCCGGCCGTCATCCAGCTGTGGATAGACCTGAATGATAACGGTTCTTATGAAGCCGGGGAAAAATTTGACCTTGAAGAAGTTGATGCCGTTGATACCTCGTATTTCAACGGCAAACTGTATACCATCAATCTTCAGGTCAACAGCGCCGGCGATAATGTCATCAAATACCGCTTCTACGCAAAGGACTCCGATGCATCGGAGGCTACAGGATCTCCAACAGGCGACAGTTATATAAGTCTGCTGGCAGGGAACCGTCCGCCCGAACTTGCATGGGTCGAGGTTGCGAATGACTGCCGGCACGAAGGGGTCAGCCCGGCTGCAGAAGGAAGCGGACAGTCTTTTGATTTCCGCGTCCAGTACACTGACGCGGACAATAATGCACCGACGATAAAGCAGGTCTGGGTGGATGCAAACAACAGCGGCGTTTATGATGATCCGAACGAGAAATATGATATGACCGAAACCGACGTCGGCGACACCACCTATACCGACGGCAAGCTCTACACCAAGGCGATCACGCTCAACACGAGCGGCAGCATCAAATACAAATTCGTGTTCAGCGACGGCACTGACACGGCGACCGGCGATCCGGCTGCTGACCACACAGTCACGGTCATCAGTAGTGCGACTCCGCCGACTGTATGTGCTTCAGGATGCACTTACTCCACCATCCAGGCGGCAGTCGATGCGATGAGCAGCAACCAAACCGTGCTGGTCAAGCCCGGCACCTACAATGAAAAGGTGTACTTTGACAGCAACGACAATAATAAGTATGTCCGCTCGCGCTGCGGATATGAAGAGACCACTATCGACGCAACCGGCAAAACCTACGGCGTGCAGGTTTCTTCCACCAGCACCGGTTCGGTTGTCGACGGGTTCCAGATTAAAGGCGGCACGACGGGCGTGTATGTCTCCCACTCGAGCGACCATCCCAATATAACGATCGAAGACTGCGACGTTCATGATAATGTCAATGCCAGCGCTGATGGCGGCGGCGTCTATCTCTGGCGGTCGGACATCAACATCAAGGACTCGATAATCCGCAGTAACAAAGCCCTTGCCGGAAGTGGCGGTGGAATATATTCTTCTTCGACTGGGAGTAAGGTCACCGTTACCAACTCCATCATTCAACAGAATGAGGCGGCGACCGGCGGAGGCTTATTCTCAGGAGACGGCACAGCAACGGCGACCTTTGACAAGTCCCTTATAATCAGCAATAAAGCGACAAGCAATGGTGGCGCCATCTATAACTGGGAGGCGGTTACACTGACCAATACTGTCGTTGCCGGCAACACCGCGGAAGATTCAGGCGGAGGTATTTATGTTCGTGATGGCGGCTCGACCTCTGCGAACAACTGTACCTTTGCCGACAATACTGCGACGACCGGCCAAGGCGGCGCCTTCTATAACTGGATTGATAACATACTTGTCAAGAATTCCATACTCTGGAACAACTCGGCACCGGCAACGAAGTCGGGTCATATCTCCTTCTCGCATTCCACCTCTACCGTGTCCATAAGCGACTCAGTCATCAGCAATGATCATGATGGTGTATATGACAACCCGCCCTACTTTGACAAGGATGACGGGACCATTACCGTCTCGGGATTTGTTTCTGAGGATGATCCTTTCTTTGTGGATAGCGGCGGAGGTGATTATCATATCCTCCATCGGGCCTCCAGCGCGATCGACAATGCCAACGCAGCCACTGCCACAGCGTACGATATCGACGGCGACAACCGGCCGCAGGGAGACGGTCCTGATATCGGTGCTGACGAATATCTCGCCGCCACCGTCAACAATCCACCGGTTCTGGCCTGGACAGGGGAGGCTGGGTACGCAGATGACGGCGTTGACCCTGACGATGGTGATGCGACCACTACCTTTACTTTCAGGGTGGATTATTTTGACGACGACGGTGTTAACGGTGATCCGCCATCTTCCATTCAGCTCTGGATCGATGAAAACGATGACGGTGTTTTTGGCCTGGATGAAAGGTACACCATGGATGAAGTTGATGGTGAGGATGTCAATTTTAAGGATGGCAAACGGTACGCCAAGTCTATGAAGATAGGCTATTATGGCGACGGCAGGCTCAATTACAGGTTCTTTGCGGAAGACGGCAAAGATGAAGCCTCCGGTTTGCCGACTGATAACAGGACGATCACCCTGATCAACTCCGTTCCGACCCTCGACTGGACCAGCGAGACCAATTACGAGTCGGATGGCGTTGAACCGAACAGTGCGGCCGGCGGCACCACGTTTACCTTCCGGGTGAAATATACAGACAAAGACAACAAGGCACCTGAGACGATCCAGGCATGGGTGGACCAAAACGACAACGGATACTACGAGCCTGACGAAAAATACTCATTAACACTTGTCTCAGGGGGGGACGGCGATTATTCAAACGGTGAGATCTTCACCGGAGATGTGACGCTGTTCTATGCCGGAGATGGTGTCATTAACTACCGCTTCTATGCGAAAGATAATGCGACTGCGGCCACCGGTGCGCCCACTTCGGACCAGACGGTCACAATAGAGACGGGCGGCAATACCTCCCCTCTTCTGAGGTGGACCAATGAGGCCAACTATACGGATGACGGGGTTGATCCTGAAAGAGGTGAAGATAACAATAATTCGTTCGCCTTCCGCGTTCTATACAGTGATGCGAATGGTGATGCTCCCGGGTCAATCGAGCTCTGGGTTGATCTAAACGATGACGGCGATTTTAACGACACTGTATACGGCAAGGAAGAGAAACAGATTTTGACCAAAGTCGGTACAGGCGAAGATTATGTCAACGGAGAAATATACTCTGTCACTTTGACAAATCTCTTATATGCCGGGGATGGATACCTCAACTACCGCTTCTATGCCAATGACGGTAAAGCGAGTGCATCGGGCGAGCCAGTCAGCGCGGACAAGACGGTCTGGATCTATCACCTGCGGAATGTCAGTTGCGGCGGCAAGATCCAGGATGCCATCGATGCCGCGGTCGACGGCGACCTCGTCCGTGTTGCTGAGTGTACCTATGAGGAGAATATCAGTTTCGCCGGCAAGAAAATCACGGTCGAGTCGGTCAATAAAGACCCCGGAATGACATTTATCGTCGGTAACGGATCCAATACCCCGGTAGTGAGCTTCATGGGCGGCGAGACCAGTGCCGCTGTCCTGGATGGCTTTACCATCGACAACCAGGCACTTGCCGACAGCGCCTCCAGGGGAATTTATATTACCAGCAATTCCTCCCCTACGATCAGGAATTCAGTCATCAAGGGCAACAAGGTTATTACAACCTGGGTTAACGGTTCGGGAATTTATATCTACAATGGTTCCGCAACTATTGAAAATACAACAATTGGCGGCGACGCCGCCAACCAGAATGAATGCGCTGCCGGCTGCGGCATCTACGCGGAGGCGCTGTCCGGCCCTCTCACGATCAGCGGCAGCACTGTTTCGCAGAACCGGACAGGCAACACCGGTGCCGGCATTTACCTGATAAATAACGGCACACAGGTGAGCACCATCACCAATAC
>JAOUEU010000164.1 GCA_029858555.1 Candidatus Zixiibacteriota bacterium | reverse complement strand
GGTATTGCCCGGTGACACAAAGGCATCGGCCTGCCGGTCTCTAACCAGTGACAGGCCCACGGTGATGGAGCTGTCCCGCATCCTCACACCGTCGGTCGCCGAGATATGCATCGGCACCTCGCGCTCGGCGTGCTGCACCGAAACGTTTCCGGTAATGTCGCGATGAGTCGAGAGAATCCGAGTGATTTCCTCCTGGCGTCCCACGAAAACGACGCGCAAAGACTCACCGACCTTTTTTAACGCCTGGAGCCCCCCCGCGACCACCGCTTCCAGACCACTGTCGGCCCCCATTACATCCAGGGCAACTGTATATGTTCTGTCTGCCGTCACGCCTTCCGTGTTTCCGTTTTATTCCTTAATACGGGTTGTCCGACCGGCTATGCCTCGGCCCGGGGCTCGATAACCTGCCGGCCGTTATAGTAGCCGCAATTGGAGCACACGTGATGGGGCAAGCGGGGATGATGACAATGCGGACAATCGACAACATTGGGAGCGCTTATTTTCCAATGCGTGCGGCGTTTGCGCCCTCGAGTGCGAGAGTGTCTGCGCTTCGGAAGTGGCATTCTCTTAATCCTTTACATTATGGCTCTTACTGACCGGAAAGGTTTTTCAGGTCTTCCCGGCGTTCATCGTCTAATTTATTACTACAGTTACACGTTTCATCATTAAGATTCACACCGCACTGCGAACAGATGCCGCGACACTCCTCGGAGCACAACGGCTTCATGCCAACGGCCAGAATGATGGCCTGTCGCGCCAACTCCGTAAGATCAGCCCGAAGATCGGCACCCTTGAAATATGCGTAATCCTCGTCGTCTATTACGTCGCCATCCTTATTATGGCACCCTTCGGCACAGACAATAAAATCCGTGCTGCCGGTAAGCACCGTGTCAAAGTCCTCCAGGCAGCGTGAGCACTCCAGGGTCGCCAAAGCAGTCACGACGCCCTGGCAAAAATACTCCTCACCGGATTTCTGAATCTTCAACTCTAAGCCGGCGTTCTTTACGGCCATCAACCCATTGAACTCGATTTCCAACTCCCCGGGTCGACTTTGTAACAGCGCTCTGGCGGGAAAGGTTTCAAACTCCCGCAAGTCCAATATCATAGCTTGTTATGTTACATTAATGAGACGGAAAAGTCAAGTAGAAATGGCGGGCAGAACGCTTTGCAAATCAAAGAGTTAAGAGAGGATGTGGACTATTTTTGTCCTCTTTGACCGGCTCGCCCGCGCCTGCCGAGGCACCCATGGCGAGGGCGAAACAGTCCCGGCCGGCGCCGCTGCTCTATATTGAAGGGCCTCAGTGTGTTTCCTCGTAAATGCGGATACGATTGGCGGCCCGCTCCAGACCGGCCCGGGCCCGCGGCAGGTCAATTTCGGTCTCGCCCTTGCCGGCGGAGACAATGCGTCGTTTTTCCCGCTCGTAGGCTGCCCGGGCGCGCTCGATGTCTATCTCATCGGCGCGCTCCACGGCCTCCCCCAGGATCGAGGCCCTGTTTTCGGAAACCTCCAGGAAACCGACCGATACCGCCAGAATGTGCACCTGGTCGTCGGCATCGCGGAACTCTATCTTGCCCGGTATAAGCGCCGTTATCAGCGGTGCGTGGTGCGACAGGATACCCAGGTACCCTTCGGTACCGGGCACGGTCAGAGACCTTATCTCGGCGTCGTAGTATACTTGCTCCGGAGTGACGATAGACAGGTGGAACATGGGTGTTATTTCTTCATTTTCTCGTAATTCTGGTACACTTCCTCGAGTCCGCCGACCATAAAGAAAGCCTGTTCGGGGATATGGTCCACCTCGCCGGAAATGAGGGCATCAAATCCCGCTATGGTGTCTTCGACCTTGACGTATGTGCCCGGCTTGCCGGTAAAGGCTTCGGCCACAAACATCGGCTGCGACAAAAATCGCTGGATTTTGCGCGCCCGCTGGACAGCGAGCTTGTCCGCCTCGGAAAGCTCGTCGATACCGAGGATGGCGATGATATCCTGAAGGTCCTTGTAGCGCTGCAGAGTCGACTGTACTTCCCTCGCGACGCGGTAATGGTTTTCGCCGACGATGTTCGGGTCAAGGATACGCGAGGTCGAATCGAGGGGGTCGACGGCCGGGTAAAGGCCCAGCTCGGCAATCTGGCGCGACAGCACGGTGGTGGCATCTAGGTGCGAGAAAGTGGTGGCCGGGGCCGGGTCAGTCAAATCGTCGGCCGGCACGTAAATGGCCTGCACCGACGTAATGGAACCGGCTCGAGTCGAAGTGATCCGCTCCTGCAGAGCGCCCATTTCGGTGCCAAGCGTCGGCTGATACCCCACCGCCGACGGCATCCGCCCCAGCAAGGCCGAGACCTCCGAACCCGCCTGGACGAAGCGGAAGATATTGTCGATAAAAACGAGAACATCCTGGTTGGCCTCGTCGCGAAAATATTCGGCAATAGTCAGACCGGAAAGACCCACACGCAGACGTGCGCCGGGCGGCTCATTCATCTGGCCGAAAACCATGGCCGTCTTTTCAATCACACCCGACTCGGTCATCTCCAGCCAGAGGTCGTTGCCCTCGCGGGTGCGCTCACCGACGCCGCAGAAAACGGAATAGCCGCCGTGCTCGGTGGCGATATTGTGAATCAACTCCTGGATAATGACCGTCTTGCCCACGCCGGCGCCGCCGAACAAGCCGACTTTGCCGCCCTTGCAGTACGGTTCGAGCAGGTCGATGACCTTGACCCCGGTTTCGAACATTTCGGCCGTCACTGACTGCTCTTCAAAGCTCGGCGCCTTGCGGTGAATCGGCATGCGCGGGACATCGGCCGGCAGGGGCGGCTTCTTGTCAATGGTGTCGCCTATAAGATTGAAGATTCGGCCCAGAGAGCTTTCGCCGACCGGTATGGTGATGGTGGAGCCGGTGTCGACCGCCTCCATCCCGCGTACCAGCCCGTCGGTGGAGGCCATAGCCACGCAACGGACGATATTATCGCCGATATGCATAGCGACCTCGACGGTCAGATCGATATTCCGTTCCTTGTCGACGATCTTGATGGCGTTCAAGATATTCGGCAGGGAATCAGCGGCAAATCTGCAGTCAACGGTCGGTCCAATTACCTGAACGACTTTTCCGATATTTCCAGCCATTAAGCCTTCTCCATATTATAAAATACTCTATTCCTGATCATTACCCCCTCAGGGCCTCGGCCCCGGAAACCACTTCCAGCAGTTCCTTGGTAATCTGCGCCTGACGAACCTTGTTGTAATCGAGCGTCAGAGCATCAATCATCTCCGCGGAGTTCTTGGTGGCGTTGCTCATAGCAATCATGCGGCTGCCGTGCTCACTGGCAAACGACTCCACCAGGGCGGTTACCATCTTGGTCGTCGTGTAACCGGGCATCAGCGCCGCGTAGATCTCCTCCGGCGAAGGTTCGAAGATATATTCCAGGTTCACCTCTTTGCCGGACTCCACGGCGGGCCGGGAGATCGGCAAATACTTCTCAAGGGAAATCTTGTAACGGACGGTCGAGATAAATCGCGTGAACAACAGGTTGATCTCGTCGGTGTCGCCGGCCACGAACCGTTCAGTCAAAAAGGCGACAATGCTGCGCGCCTTGGCATAATCGAGGACTCCTTCGAAGTCGGCATAATACCGCGTGATCGGCCACTTGCGGCGCTTGAAGAAATCGTTGCCCTTCTTGCCGATCGTAACCAGTTCTACCTCGGCACCGCGGTCGGCCTGGAGCCAGTCGACGGCCCTGCGGATAACATTCGAATTGAACGAACCGCACAGCCCGCGATCGGAGGTGACAATCACCAGCGTCCGCTTCTTGACTTCGCGTTCTTCGAAGTAGGGGTGGACAATCTCGCCGGTGGAGCCGGCCGCCAGATGCGAGAGCATCTCATCGAGTTTGGCCGCATAGGGCCGGGCCTGCTCGACTCTCTGCTGCGCCCGTCGGAGCTTGGCCGCCGCCACCATTTCCATGGCGCTGGTGATACGCCGCGTGGATACGACGCTACGAATGCGCTTTTTTACTTCACGTAGTGTTGGCATATTTACAGGTCGTCAATTCCCCAATCAATTAAATCCCAACTCCAGCAGAGCAAGACGGCACGCCGTTACTAACCTTCGGGGGTTGTCACTTTCACGTATGTGCGTAAAATCGTTTTAAGTCCCCGCCCGGCGAACAGGCATGCCTCGTGGCGTCACTCACCCGGCTTGAACTGCGTCTTGAATCTTTCAGTGGCCTCCTTGAGTTTGGCATCGGTCGGCTCGGAAATCACTTTTTCCTTGTCCAGGGTGTGTTCGATCTCGGGATACTCCCTCTCACAGAAGGCAAAGAACTCCTCTTCGAACTTGCCGATCGCAGCGGTGGGGACGTTATCCAGGTAGCCCCTGGTGCCTACCCAGATCATCATGACCTGCTTGGCCTCGGGCATCGGCACATACTGCCCCTGTTTGAGCAGCTCCACCATCTTTTCACCCCGATTGAGCTGTTTCTGAGTCGCCTCGTCGAGGTCCGAGCCGAACTGCGTGAACGCGGCCAGTTCACGGTACTGGGCGAGATCCAGTTTGAGCGATCCGGCCACCTGCCTCATCATTTTGAGTTGGGCCTTGCCGCCCACGCGTGAGACGGAGATACCGACATTGATGGCCGGCCGCACGCCGGCGAAAAACAACTCCGACTCCAGAAATATCTGGCCGTCGGTGATGGAAATGACGTTGGTGGGAATGTACGTCGAGATGTCCCCGGCCTGCGTTTCAATAATAGGCAGGGCCGTCAGGGAACCGCCGCCGAGTTCGTCCGAGAGCTTGGCCGCCCGTTCCAAAAGGCGTGAGTGGCAATAAAATATGTCGCCCGGGTAGGCTTCCCGGCCGGGCGGCCGTCGTAAGAGCAACGACAACTGGCGGTAAGCCTGGGCCTGCTTGGACAGGTCATCGTACACGCACAGGACGTGCCGGCCGTTGTAGAGGAATTCTTCGCCCATGGCACACCCGGCGTAAGGCGCAATGTACTGCAGTGGCGCCGGGTCGGTCGCCGTCGCGCAGACCACTGTCGTATACTCCATAGCGCCATGAAGGCGGAGTACCTCGACCACCTGCGCCACCGTCGAGGCCTTTTGACCAATCGCCACGTAGATGCAGAATACATCGCTTTTCTTCTGGTTGATAATAGTGTCGATGGCCAGGGCGGTCTTGCCGGTCTGGCGGTCGCCGATAATCAATTCACGCTGGCCGCGGCCGATCGGGATCATCGAGTCAATGGCCTTAAGACCGGTCTGGAGCGGCTCCTTCACCGGCTGACGCTGCACCACATTGGGGGCATGGCCTTCAATGACCCGGTACTTGTCGGTCACAATCGGGCCTTTACCGTCCAGCGGCTGACCCAGGGGATCAACGACCCGGCCGACAACAGCTTCTCCGACCGGGACCTGGGCCACGTTGCCGGTCCGGCGCACGGTGTCGCCTTCGTTGATCTTCGTGTCCGGGCCGAAGATGGCAGCGCCGACGTTGTCCTCTTCCAGGTTCAGCACCAATCCGGTAATGTCGCCGGGGAACTCGATAAGCTCGGACATCTGGACATCCTCCAGACCCCAGATGCGGGCGATGCCGTCGCCGACCTGAAGCACGGTGCCCACCGACTCCATCTCGAGCTTTTTTTCGTATTTTTCGATCTCTTTTTTCAGTACCGATGATACTTCTTCCGGGTTTAAACCCATCCTTAATCTCCCACGGGCCGAGCCCGATGTGTTATCATAAACCGTGTTCCGGAACAGTCATATTCGACCGCCCGCTGACCGCTAATGCACCCTCACTTTGCGCAGCTGGTCTCTGACGCGATTCAACCCGCGGAGGACCGAGCCGTCGATAACTTCGTTATCCATCGCGACGATCATGCCGCCCAGTATCGACGGGTCGATCTTTTCCTCCAGGATTATCTCAAGGCCGGTCTTGCGAGCCAGTTTTTCCGTCAGAACCTTTCGCTGCGCCTCATCCAGCGTTGTCGCCGTGACCACCGTCGCCCGGCAGATCCCTTTCTCGGTCTCGACGAGGTCATTGAACTCGTCGATGATCTGCGGTAGATGGTTGATACGCCGTTTGTCTATCAGGACCACCAGGAATTCCACAAAGAGGGGTTCCAGCCGCCCGCTGAATACTTCGCGCACTACCGACATTTTGGCCTCCTCGAGGATTTGAGGAGCGCCCAGAAACTTCAAGAGGGACGGGTCCGAAGCAAGATAATCTCTTAACTCGTTGAACTGCTGGTAAGCCTTGTCAACCAGATTCTTGTCCCTGGTGGAAAGAAGAAGCGCGTTCGCATACTTGTGGGCAACTTCCTGGGCTAACATGGCGACCTTACACTTTCTCCACGTTATCGATAAAGTTGCCGATCAACTCCCGGTGCTTCTGGTCATCAAGCTTGGCGTTAATGATTTTCTCGGCGGCGGTCATGGTGATGATGATCATCTCCTGCTTGAGCTGCACCTTGGCCTTGGCCACGTCACGCTCCAACTCCGAGCGCGCCCGGGCCTGAATCTGCTTGGCCTCCTGCTTGGCGGTATCCCGGATCTCCTCGGCCACCTTTTTGCCTTCGTTGACCGCTTCCACGATTTTGACGCGCCGCTCGGATTCAATATCCCTGAGCCTGGCCTCGTACTCCGCGGTTAACCGGGCGACCTTCTCTTTCTCGTCGTCGATTTTCTTGAACTCGTCAGCGATCCGGCTGCGCCGCTCTTCCATGAGAGCCAGAAGCGGCCCCCAGGCGAATCTCTTCAGAATCCACAGGGTGATCAGAAAACCGACGGCATGAGTCAGGAGCAATTGCCACTGTAATTCCATGGTGACTCCAGATTTCTCCGTGTAATTCGGCGTCACGCCAGAGAGACGAGGTCTCTCTAACTGCCGATTTTACCCTGCAGAATGAAGAAAACTACCAGGGCGTAAATGGTCAGCGCCTCGATAAGAGCCGCGCCGATAATCATCGCCGTCTGAATCTTCCCCGAGGCTTCCGGCTGCCGGCCGATAGCGTCCATCGCCGAACCCACGGCGCGCCCCAGCCCCAGGCCGGAGCCTACCGCCGCCAGACCGACACCCATCGGCAAAGCCCAGGATAACATCGCTTGATAGTCCATCATTTCCTCCTTAACGCGTTTCTCTATATGTTCAAGACTATATAATGTTCCGAGTCTTCTGAAAGCGCCTCACTCGTGCTCCTCGTGGGGAAGCATCATTAATATGTAGA
>JAOUEU010000163.1 GCA_029858555.1 Candidatus Zixiibacteriota bacterium | reverse complement strand
ATGAAGGAGCTGGCCGAATCGTTCAATTCTATGGCCCAGTCCCTGGAGACCCGCAGCAACCAGCTCAACGAAGCCTCACAGGCTCTTAAAGAAGCTTTGGCCAGAGCCGATGAAAAAAACCGCGCCTACCTCGAGATGCTCGGTTTTGTCACCCACGAACTCAAATCGCCGCTGGCCTCTATCGTGTTCACCATCGAGTCTCTCAGGGAACGCATCCTAGGACCCGTTAACGAAGACCAGGAATCTATCCTCAAGGCGGCCTCCAACAGCGCCTATTACCTCAACGCCACCATTGCCAACTACCTCAATCTCAGCCGCATTGAAGAGGGCGAGTTGAGCCTGAAACTGAAGACGGTCAGCGTACGGGAAGCTGTTGTTGACCCGGTCATTCAGCGCCTTTCAGAGATGGCCGCCGATAACCGGATGCTGGTTACCTGCGATATCTCGGCAGATCTGGAAGCTACGTGTGACCGCGACTTGCTGACCTCCGTGTTTCAAAATCTGCTGTCCAATGCCATAAAATACGGTAAGGAGGGAGGCGAGATCAAAATCAGCCGGGAAAAGGATGCCGCCGAAGAATTCCTGAGGTTCTCGGTCTATAATGAAGGCCCCGGGTTTACCGAGGAAGAGAGCCGCCTGCTCTTTACGAAGTTTGCACGCTTCAGTGTCGAGAGTTACGAGACCAAGCCGGGCACCGGCCTGGGGCTATTCGTCACTCAGAAGATTATTGAAAGACACGGGGGCAAAATCTGGGCCGAGTCCGAACCGGGCCGGTGGGCCAGCTTTATTTTCACCATTCCCCGGCACACCCAGCCGCCCGGCGAAAACCGCGACCGGCCGTAAAGAGCCGATCGAATCAACTCGAGACTACGACGGTGTGTCTCCCCGGCTGACCGCCCTCTCCAGCAACTCCTCGATTTTGGCCAGAAGGTCAGCCGGCTTGACCGGCTTTTCGACAAACGTATCCACCGGCAACAGGGATGTCCCGACACGTTCGCTGAAATCAAGATCGGTCTTCGCCGTAACGCTCGTCAGCATCAGGATGGGCACTTTCGAAAAGGCGGCAAACTCGGAATCCGGCGCTGCCGCCCGCAGCTCGCTGACCACTCGGAAACCCGCCACGAAGTCCTCCATGATGACGTCAAGAATGATCACGTCAGGGTCCACCTGCGCGATCATCGCCAGTCCCTGGGCCGCCGAGTGTGCAGCCGCAAACCGGTATCCCTTGGCCTCGCATACCATCTTGATAACTTTGACCAGGTTTACATCATCATCAATCATGAAGACTGTCTTGCCCGTTCCCATCAACTTCTCCTGCCGATAAATACATTTCCCGTTAATAATATGTGCCGCGCCTCATTTGTCAAGCGGCGGTGGCCTGGGCCGGCCATCTATTGATGTGGTTCGTCCACGAAATCGGCCACGCCAATCGCTTCCGCTCTGCTCTATATCGTCGGTTGTACGGATCATGCGCCCGGACGTTAGACCGCATGCCCGCTACGGCTGACGCTTACCGGCTAGCCTGTCACCTCCTCATCCTCCCCGGCATCATCTGTTGCCTCGTCCTCCCAGGAGGTCTGCCAATGTTGGTGAAGCTTCTGTCTTCCCCGCTGGCGCGTTTTTCGGCCGGCCCGGCCCTCGTCGTGGTCATCCTCTTCGTGTTTGTAGAACTGACCCGCTTTCTTTCGGCGACGGTTGAACTGTTTCGCGCCATCAAGATCCCGACGGCGCCAATGGTTGCTCATCTTCTCCTCCGCTGTGCTGCCAAAATTAACGACAGGTGTTCTTATTAATGTCGGACAGATCGGGCTGTTTTTTGGCCTTCAGGACTTCAAGCACGGGCACCCCGACCCGCATTGATTAATTCCTGGACACCATACTTCTGACAATATAAATGCACCTGATTACACAGATTTGCACGGACGCGGACAGTTTGCATTCGAACTCATCGCCCGGCCGCAAGTCCGGCCCGGGCGCAATTTCATCGATAATCAACTCTAACTCATTATTTATCAATCAGATAACATTGCGGGCGATCCGACCCTGGGGATTGCCTCGCTGACGGCATAATCCATGCTCTCACAGCCCGCAGATAAAAGACAGAAGGAGACGCAATGCTTCTTGAGGGCAAATATCACCGCGGCTTTTCAACCGAACGGTTGGCATCAGTCAACGAACCCAAAGTGCGTCGGGATGACCGGGGATTTTACATCATGTCGCTGTCCGAAAGCGCCAAGGTTTACTTCGACGATTATTACGGTTTCCTTGAAAAGACTTACGACAAGGCTTTGTTTGAGCGAAACCTGCTTGACCGGAAACTTGCCTCTACCCCTCCCGAATATACCGAAACCCTCTCGTACCTGAGAGCACGCGGCGTGATTATCGACCTGCTGTTAAAAAACGTCCGCCGTTTCTACACCGACGGAGCCAATTTCGGCGTCATCATGACGCCGTGGTGCTTCGGCACGGTGCTGCTTGAGAAGATCGAGGTTTACCGCGACCAGTTGAGCAAGGGCGAGATCCAGGACCCTAACATCCCGGATTATCCCTACTATGTTATCAACTATGTCGATGAAATCTATAAGGCGGTCCTGCTCGAACTCTTCGACTTCCCCGAGAAGGCTTTCCAGATGCGCTGGCAGTACTCGGAGTTACTCAAAAAGTACTCCAAAATCCTCGGCAGTATAACTACCTCGCTGCAATCGGTTCTCTTGACCATAAAAAATTACGGTGCTCACTGAGGACCGTATTTGAGAGTAAACCTCCTTCAGGTCCCCCTGTGAAAACAGGGGGATTTTTTTAATCTTGGACGCGATTGTGCCGATATACCATAGGACAGCCTTGGCTCGGCTCAAACTGCCTGAAACCCGTGCCGGCAGGTCAATTATATGGCTTCTACGGCGATTAAAAACAGAGCGGAACTACCGTATATGGCCATTCACCTGGACTCTATCCGGGTGGACTCGGTGCTGGATTTCGACCTCTATCTCAACGTCAACAATACCCTGGTCCTTTACCGCTCGGCCGACCTGCCCTTCACCGACAGAACCCGCCAGAAACTGATGGAAAACAAGGTTGATAAACTCTATATCACCAATGAAAACAGGCCAAGGTACCAGCGCTACATCGAAAAAAACCTCGGCCGCATTCTGTCCGATCCCCGGATTGTCGAAGAAAAGAAGGCCGGCATACTCTACGAAGCCTCGACCAGCCTGGTCAAAGATGTCCTGGCCAACCCCACTTTCGGCGAAAACATCCAGCGCTCCAAGGACCTCGTCGAGAACCAGGTCGAGTACATCCTGAGGGGGAGGGAGGCCTTTCTCAATCTTCTGCGAATCACTTCCTTCGATTATTACACCTACACTCACTCCGTGAACGTCTGCACCTTTTCCGTAGCTCTGGCCCAGCAGATGGGGTTTAGCGACGAATGCTTCCTGCACGAACTGGGCGTCGGGGCCTTGCTGCACGATGTCGGCAAATCGAAAATCTCCGACCGCATTCTCAACAAACGCTCCGCCCTGAACCCGATCGAGTTCGAGATCATGAAAAAACACCCCAAGTGGGGCGTCGAGATTCTGACCGAAACCGACCAGATTTCCGCCACTTCTTACTACCCCATACTGCAGCACCACGAGCGCGGTGACCGTAGCGGCTACCCGGCCGGACTCTCGCTTGAAGAGCAGCATATATACTCCAAGATCGTCGCCATCACCGATTGTTTCGACGCCATGACCACCGAACGTGTCTATCAGCGGGCCATGGACACCTACCCGGCCCTGAGAATTATGTTCTCGCTCAGGAATCACTTCGATGATACCGCCCTCCGGTCTTTCGCCGAACTGATGGGCCCCACCGGCCTCGACTCGATGTGACCCGGCCGGCCAACAAATCAATTGTCAGGAGCTGTCAATCGGGGTTATATTGCCGCCAAACCCAGGAGGCAATATGAAAAAAATTATCAGTTCCGACCGTGCCCCGGCCGCTATCGGACCGTACTCCCAGGCCGTGAAAGTCGACTGCCAGTCTATGCTCTATGTTTCGGGTCAGATCGCCCTTGACCCGGACACCATGGAAATCGTCGGCGCGAGCGCCGCTGAGCAATGCCGGCAGGTTATGAAAAACCTCGGCGAGGTGCTCGGGGCCGCCGGTGCCGGCTTCGCCGACATCGTCAAAACCACCCTTTTCCTTGAAAACATGGATGATTTCGCCGACGTTAATGAGGTCTATGCGACTTACTTTGAAAGTGCCCCACCGGCTCGGGCCACCGTCCAGGTCGGTCGCCTGCCCATGAACGTGAAAGTCGAAATCGAGGCTGTCGCCGCGTTGTAGATATGTTCACCCCATTTTGCCGATTCTCGCGACGCGATTTCGTTTGACATGAGGAGTCCTGTCGATTAAAATAGGCCACAAAGAAGGTGGGCTTTTGTGCGGAGGTTGTGTGAACCAACAGAAATCGACGCGCCGAAAATTCCTTGAAATAGTCCTGGGCGGTGGCGCTCTCGCCACCCTCGGCTCCATCCTGTATCCGGTCATCAAGTTTATCACGCCGCCGGCGGCCGCCGAAGCCGACCCATCGCAACTCAAGCTGGACTTCTCCCGGCAGGACCTGATCGATGAGCCCAAAAAGGCCCGGTACTTCAAATACGGCAAAGATTTGGGGATTATCCTCCTGACCGGCGCCGGCGAATTGAAGGCTATGGCGGCCACCTGCACGCATCTCGACTGCACCGTGCAACACCGGCCGGACCTGGGCATCATATGGTGCTCCTGCCACAACGGCAAATACGACCTCGACGGAAAAAACATTTCCGGGCCGCCGCCCAAACCGCTGGCGGCCTATAAAGTTAAGGAAGTCGGGGACGCTATCTTTGTCAGTCGCGAGGAAGCCTGATGCCCGCTCTTACCGACAGCCGGATCTATAAGTGGGTCGACGAACGCTTCAAAATAAACGACCTCGTCGATTACCTCAGCCAAAAGGGTGTTCCTCAGCACCGCCACTATATTTTCTATTACTTCGGCGGCATCTCCCTGTTCCTGTTTATCGTACAGGTAATAACCGGCATTCTGCTTCTCATGTATTACCGGCCCGGAGCCGACACGGCTTACGAATCGGTCCAATTCATCGTCGCCAATGTCTCTTTCGGCTGGCTTATACGCGCCTTGCATTCGTGGTCGGCCAACCTGATGGTTTTTGCCGTCTTCGTCCATATGTTTTCCGTCTACTTTACTTCCGCCTACCGGAAACCGCGCGAGTTGACCTGGCTGACCGGCATGGGTCTGCTCGGCCTGGCGCTGGCCTTCGGCTTTTCCGGATACCTCCTGCCCTGGAACGAGCTGGCCTTTTTCGCCACCCGCGTCGGAACCGGGATGGCCGGCGCCCTGCCGGTAATAGGCGACGATATCTTAATCGTCATGCGCGGCGGTGAGGAAGTAACCGGGGCTACCATTGGTCGGTTCTTTGGCCTCCATGTCGCCATTCTGCCCGGCCTGTTCACCGTCCTGCTCGCAGCGCACCTCGTTTTCATCCAGCGCCAGGGTATGAGTGAACCACTCGGATGGCAGAACACAACGGCGGCCGGGAGGAAAATGGAAAAGTTCTTTCCCAATTTTCTCCTGAAAGACCTGCTGGTCTGGCTCATCGTCCTCAACGTCCTGGCCGTCCTGGCGGTTTTCTTCCCCGATGGTATTGGCGCCGTCCACTGGCCCCTGGGCGTCAAGGCCGACCCCTTTGCGCCCCCGCCCGAGGTTATCCGCCCCGAATGGTATTTCATGTTTGCTTTCCAGGCTCTAAAACTCCTGCCCGCCCACGTCGGGTTTGTTGAAGGCGAATTGTTCGGGATTATGGTCTTCGGCCTTGGCGGCTTAGTCTGGACGCTGGTGCCTTTTCTCGACCGCAAGTCGCACACCGGAGAAATAAACCGGCTGTTTTATGCCTTTGGCTGGCTGGTGCTCGCTTTCATACTGGTAATGACCGTCATGGGGTATTTCTGGGAATAGGAGAGGTTTGATGATACGGTCCAAACACTTGGCGCTTTTGCTCGGCCTGCTGGCACTGTCACCCCTGGTCTTCGGCCAGGAGGATAATTGTGTCACCTGCCACCGCGAGTTCGAGGACGAACAGACGGGACCGTCACATATGTTCGTCCGCGATATTCACGCCCAGAAGGGTCTGGGGTGCGCCGATTGTCACGGCGGCGATACCGCGGCCGAAGACATGGAAGATGTCCGCCGGGCCAAGAATTATCGGGGCGTGCCCACGCATCGGCAGGTGCCGGACTTCTGCGCCCGCTGCCACTCCGACCCGGCCTATATGCACGAGCACAACCCTTCTCTGCCCACTGATCAGCTGGACAAGTACAAAAGTTCGGTTCATGGGCAACGCATGTTTCGCGAGCGCGACGCCAAGGTAGCTGACTGTATTTCATGTCATTCCGTCCATGAAATCGGCAGCGGCCTCATGCCCCACTCGAGCACGCACCCACTGAACCTTCCCCAGACCTGCGGGAAGTGCCACGCCGACGCCGAGTACATGGCCGAGTACGGAATTCCCACCACCCAACTCGACGATTACCGGCAATCCGTTCACGGCATCGCGCTGCTGGAGCGGCATGACCTGGGGGCCCCGGCCTGCAACGACTGCCACGGCAATCACGGCGCCGCGCCGCCCGGTGTAACCTCTCTGGCCGCTGTCTGTGGCAACTGTCACGTCCTGGAAGCGGGCCTGTTCAAAGGTTCGCCGCACCAGGAAGCCTTCAGCCAAAACGACCTGCCCATGTGTGAAAGCTGCCACTCCAACCACCTCATTGTTGAGACAAGCGATATTATGGTCGGCTCGGCCGAACCGGCTGTCTGCGTCCAGTGCCACGAACCCGATGACGGCAACGCCGGCCTGCAAACCGCCATGAGTATTTCAACCGCCATTAAGGAGTTGCGCCTGGCCCAGGAGGAGGCCGGAAAGATCCTCGCCGAGGCCGGGGCGAAGGGCATGATGATCACCGATGAAGAGTTTCTCTATAAAGAAGTCAATCAGGCGCTCATCCAGGCGCGTACCCAGGTTCACGCTTTCAACGCCGACTCGGTCATGGCTAAAACCACCGAGGGTCTGACTAAAGCTGAAACGGTACAGACCAATGCCGCCTCACTCATCGACGAATACTACTTCCGCCGCAAGGGGCTGGGGCTGGCTACCGTCTTTATCACAATCCTGGCGGTTGCTCTCTACCTCAAAATCCGGAGACTTGAGAAGAATCAATAATGAGCAGGGGGTTGGCTGCGC
>JAOUEU010000162.1 GCA_029858555.1 Candidatus Zixiibacteriota bacterium | reverse complement strand
TCCGAAAGTAGTTACAGGCTTCTCAACGACTTGCTTTTTGGCTTTTTTGCCCTTTTCATCTTCGGCTCCACCTTCTCTATTGCCATCGCTCAGATATCGGCCGGCCTGTCGGTGGCCCTGTTTATCATCATTATCATCCTTACCCGTTATAACCCTTTTACCTCCTCCCTGAGGTGGTTTTACTGCCTGGTGGGTCTGTATATCGTCTGGTTGTTCTTCACCGCCGCTATAGGGCCGACGCCATGGAAATCGATGGCTCTGCTGCGGGAAGACTGGCTGTTTGTCATCGTGCCCGTCGGCATCTACCTGTTCAATTTCGACAGGTACCGGCACAAGCTGCCGGCGGCGCTGGCCGCCGGGGTTCTGCTTGTTTCCGTCTATGGCATCATTCAACATTTCACCGGCACGCACTGGTTTAAGAGCGGCGAACTGCTGGGCGCACCGGGCCACGGCTACCGGGTTGAGGGAAATTTCTCCATCGCGATCACTTTCGGGAATTACTTCGGCACCGCCTCGCTGTTCCTGCTGGGCTACGCTCTATCCGCCGGGAAACGCTGCCTGGGTAAAAAGTTTTTTTTCATCCTGAGCAGTTCGACTCTGGGCATAATGGCCGCCATGCTGTCATATGGCCGGGGAGTTATCATCGCCGTAATTGCCGCACTGATTGTCATGGGCTTTATGCTGGGGCGGCGCTACCTTCTTTACGCCGTGTGTTTTCTGGCGATGGTCGTCGCCGTCGCTCTTTTTGTCTCGACCGGCCTCAAGGACCGCTTTACCACCCAGATGGATACCGAAATCAAGGGTGAATACGAAGGCAGCCGGATTTTTATATGGAAGAATTCTCTGGCCGTCATCAGGGAGCATCCGCTTTTTGGAGTGGGCGCCGGTAATTTTCGGCGCGCTTACACGTCGCACCTGCGGCCGGATATCCCCGACTCCCGCAAGCACGCCCATGCCCATAACGACCTTCTGAATGTCGCGGCTGTATCCGGCATACCCGGGGCGGTTATATTCGCAGCACTGTGGCTGGCGACATTCGGCTACTTCTGGAAAGGCCGGCGCAAAACCAGGGATGACCCTTACGCGGGAGCCCTGTTCCTGGGGGCCGGGCTGGGCTCGCTGGTCTTTTTCCTGTCGGCGCTGACAGAGGCTACCTTTGCCGACGAGGAGGTCCGGCAGATGCTGATGTTTATTTGGGCGGCCGGTTTATGGTGGTGGTATAACAGCACGGAGACCGACAGGCCGGCGGCAACTAAAAGAGCTTGACAAACAAGCGGTTACCGGTTATAGAGGATGGTACTGATGGCAGATAAAGCAAAAAAAACGACCAATGCCGGCGAGCCGGAGATGAAATGGCCCTTTGGCAGAAAGAACTATATACTTTTTGCCGTCGCCATGGTGGTGATCATCATCGGCTTTTATGCACTGGGGCAGGGTTCTATTACGCTGGCGCCGATACTTTTGATCCTGGGTTACTGCGTGCTCATCCCGATCTCGCTGATTGTTCGAGATAAGAGCGTACAGAAAGAGGCGCCGCAAGCCGAATCCGCCGATTAACGGACCGGAGCCCGACCGGGCCGGCTGACCGATGATAGGCTGCCTGCCCGGAGCATACGGCGGCGGTGAAATCTAAAAGACGGCCCCGATGAGGGTCGTCTGTTTTTTTGACAGGAGTGATTGCCGGGCATCTCAGAAAGAGGCCTCGGCGATGCTGTCAGTTGTCCTGGCAGCTCTCGACGAGGTTGCGATACTCGCCGATAAGATCGGAGGTCGCTTCTTCCGACGACGACTCGGCCAGGATATTGAAGGCGGCGGTGCGGCGGTCGGGCGCCACCAGCACCCAGCCCTTTTCTTCAAAGATTCTCACGCCATCGATTAGCTGACGTTTCTTATCTTCGGAGCCGGTTATCAGCATGCGCATCACCGCGCCTTTCTTGGACCAGGGACACGGCACCGACACAAAGCGGCGGTTCAAGTGAGCAAAACGCTCGCGGATGGTCCCGAATCGGCTCTTGGTCTGAGCCATCATCTCCAGAATCCTTACAGCCGAGAGCACGGCGTCTACACCCGTCTGAAAGCCCGGGAAGATGATGCCGCCGCGCGTCCCGCCGACAAAATCGACTTCGCCCCGCCGGTGTATTTCCATCATAGCCAGGTGGTCATTGGCAACGCGGACGACTTCGGCGCCGTGCTCTTCCGCCAACTCCTCAACCCCCATAGAGGCGTCTATCGGCACGGCAATCCTGTGAACCTTGTGGGTGCGCAGATAGAGGTCGGTCACAACCAGCAGGAAGAGCTGGCTGTCGACCGGCTTGCCCTGTTCGTCCACCACCATCAGCTTCTCTGCCGCCGGATTCAGAAGAAAACCGATATCGGCGTTTAGCGAAACCACGATCGAGGAGAGCTGGACAATCGCCTGGGCGTGCTCCTCGGGTGTCGCCGAAAATTTGCGCGGGTTCAGGTTGGCATTGAGTTCCACGGCGGAAATCCCCAACTGGAAGAAGAGCGTGGGAAAGATCTCGCTGGAAGAGCCGTTAGAGTGGTCCACGACCACCTTAAAGCCGGCCTTCCTGATAACCTCGCGGTCAATTTCCTTCAAAAACTCGCCCCGGTAATCTTCCAGCAGCCTTTGTGGCTGGTCCAGGTGGCCGATGCTGTCGAGCGAGGCCCGTTCGAAATCTTCACCAAAGTACATGCGCTCGACCTTCTTCGACTTGGCCGTCGGCAAATCCAGGCCGCTACCGTCAAAGAATATGAGATCGATCAGGCGGAAGTCATCGGGATTGTGGCGGACATATATGCCAGCGGCGTACCGGCCCTTGTGTAAGCCGTAACGCATGACCGGAACAGGCAGCGTCTCGATATCGGAAACATCGACTCCTGCTCCGAGCAGACCGGAAATCAGGCCGCGCTTGAGCAGGCGCGACGTATCCGAAGCGTCACGGCTTATCAGCACGGCACTGCGGTGGCCGAGAAAAGCCCCGAAGGCCGCCCCTACCTTTACTGACATCTCCGGTGTGATTTCAGTAAGGGCCAATCCGGTGATCTTGGACTCGGTAAACAACTCGCGGTTCCATTTTTCACCCCATACCACCGAGGAGGAGACAATCGAGCCGGCGTCGACGGTTTTGCCCGGCCAGATTTTACAGTTAGCCTTGACCGTGGCCGAGTCACCTATGACACACTCGTCGGAGACAATAACGTTGTCCAGAAGCTGAACGTGACTGCCCAGTCGCGAACCATTACAGACGATGGCGCTGTGCATGGCCGTCTCTTCGCCGATGATATTATCGGCCCAGACTATGGCGTTGGTGAAATCGCACCCGTGACCGACGCGCGTGCGATGACCGATGAAGCAGTTATGCAGTTTGGTCCCCCCCTCGATAGTCACGTCGTTGCCCAGTATTACCTTGCCGGTCATCTGAACGTCGTCGCCAATATGCGTGTTGGCTCCCCGGTATATGGTAGCCCCATCGCTCTGGTACCGGTCGACTTTGAGATTGAGTTTTAAGAGCCCGTCGATGAAGTCCACGTGGGCACGGTAATACTCATCGACATTGCCCACGTCTTTCCAGTAACCGTCCATAATCTTTCCATGGAGTCCCATCTGACGCGAGAGCATCAGCGGGTACAGGTTTTGCGAGAAGTCGAAATTGGTTTTCGGCGGAATCAGGCTGATGGCTGAGGGCTCCAGGATGTAAATACCGGTGTTGATGGTATCCGAAAAAGCCTCGCCCCATGAAGGCTTTTCAAGGAAGCGAACAATGCGGCCTTCTTTGTCGGTAATGACTATACCGTAGGGCAGCGGGTTCTCCATTCGGGTCAGAAGGATAGTGGCCTCGGACTTTTTCTCGTGGTGCCACTGGAGAGCATCGGTAAGATTGAAGTCGGTGGCCAGGTCCCCGGAGATAACCAGGGCCGGCTCATTGACGTCCATCAGGGCGTAGCGGACGGCTCCGGCCGTCCCGAAGTCGTCGTCGGGTCGTACGTAGTCTATACTCACTCCGAAAGCGGACCCATCACCAAAATACCTCTTGATGATATCGGCCTGGAAATAGAGCAGGGCCGTAATGTCAGTGATGCCGTTCTCTTTCAGCAGGGCCACGACATGCTCCATCATAGGCAGGTTGCCGATGGGCACCATCGGCTTGGGAATATTGATCGTCAGCGGCCTGAGCCGGGTTCCGAACCCGCCGGCCATTATGATCGCTTTCATTCGCGGCTCCGTCGATTCTGAGCGGTTTCAACGATTGAGGCAGCCGAGTTCCTCAAGAGTCCCGGCAACATCGAAAAAATCATCATATTCGTAAAACTCAATATGATGCGTGCGGCAGTATTCTTCAAGGTCTTTTTTGGCAAAAATGATGTCGGCCTCACGGGTGGCGCAGGCATCGGAGTAGCCGTCCCCCACAAATATCGCTCGCACCGGACCAGCGGCGGCGGCGCGAAAATCCTCGATTCGTTCCCCCTTGCAGTTGCCGCAACGCTTACAGTGGCGATTTTGCTGGGGAAACTTGACCGTTATGCTGCCGTTCTCCAGACAGCCGACATTTGTATGAACCGGAATCCCGCTCACGCCGTGGCGCTCAAGCAGGTAGTCTATGTAAAAATCGAGTCCTTCCGACAAAACCGTCAGCGGCACGCGGTTGGCCCGGCAGAGGGCCGTGAATTCCACAAAACCCCGGTTCAGCTCGAACTGGTCGAGAAAAGAGTAGACTTCTTCCGGAGAAGCCGTGACCATGGAGGCTTCCAGGCGGAGACAGTCCCGGGTCGACAGCCGGCCCGCTTTCCAGTCGGGGATGACTTCGTCGTTTCTACCGTTGGAAAAGTGATGGTACAGGTTGTAGCCGATATCGCGGCGGGCTACCGTGCCGTCAAAATCACAAAATACGGCGTTGATCATAAGACGAAGTACTTCAAGACAATGGTGGATAGCAGCAGCAACGCCAGCACGTAGCTCAGAATCTGAAAACGACGCATCTCGGCGACCCGAAACTGCTCGGCAATTATGACCAGTTCCGACAACGTTACCGCCAGAACCAGTACTACACCCCAGAAGGTGACCCGGCCGGCGATGTCGGCGCCCAGAACCCACAGGCCGGCCGCCACCACAAAGTAGGCGAAAAAGAAATACCAGGCCGTTCTCTGCAGGCCGATCAACCGGGAAATCTGATAGGGCTCGTCGTTCATATCACTCCTGCCAGTGCGTCATACG
The DNA here is from genome assembly GCA_029858555.1 of Candidatus Zixiibacteriota bacterium. Classification (GTDB taxonomy): domain Bacteria; phylum Zixibacteria; class MSB-5A5; order GN15; family FEB-12; genus DAOUUR01. The sequence goes on along the minus strand of JAOUEU010000162.1, from coordinate 2,065 downwards.
ATAGTTTATACGCCAGGTAGAGCATAACGAGGAAAAACAATATTTTGACTGCCACCGGCTTGGCCATCGTGCCGAGAAACCCGCCCAACTTGGCCCCGACGATTATTCCCGCGGCCACGGGCGCCACGACTGCGAAATCGGTGCGTTCATTCAGAAGATACACAGCGGCGGCAGCCGCCGAGGAAAAGCCGATCATAAGAGACGACGTCCCGCGAGCCGTGGTCAGGGGTAGTCCGATAATGGTGTACAAAAGAGGCACCAGAATCACGCCCCCGCCAATGCCCACCAGAGCCGACAGGACCCCGGCCAAAAAGGCGATTACCACACAGACCATGAGGTACCGCCGCCGGTTATCTTCAAAGCCGACACGCTTCTCGGGTCCCTTCTTCGTTAACAGGGATAAAGCGGTGTAAGCCAGAATCACCGCCAGAATCAGGCGAATCACATTGCCCGGGACAGCGTCGATGAGGTTGCTGCCGGTTATATTCCCCAGGATCGAAAAGACTGACAGCGCTACCACCAGTTCCAGGTCAACCATCCCCTTCTTGAGATATTCGTTGGACGAGGCCAGGGAGTTGACCACAATGGCGGTTACCGACACCGGCACGGCGACCTTAATGTTCAGCCCGGCGACAACCGTGAGAAAAGGGACCATGACTATTCCGCCGCCCAGGCCCAGATATCCTCCCAGCAAACCGGCCAGCAGGCCGCACAGAACAAACAGCAACATTTCCGGCATCATCGGTCTTCCAGCAATATACCAGTGGCAAACTGAATAGCGGGACTTTCGTTGACAATAACTTCGTCGTAAGCGCGAAAGGCACCGTACTTTCTCTCAATTGCAATCTCTTTCAAGCGGCGCTTGATATAGTCACGATGAACGTAGTAGATATTCCAATCATTTCTTCTGCCTGCCTGAAGAAGCCGTTCGACCACGTGGACAACGGCAGGTGCGGCGCCCTCCTGTTTGGCCAGCGTTCTGATAGTCTCGATCTGTCGGGTCAATGGTGAAACGTAGTCGTATTTCTCGCCTTCGGCAAACAGGATAAAGCCCTTGACCCACTGGTCGTCAAGAGCCCCCCGGCGGGCGGCGGTGACTATCTCATCCTGGTGGCGGTTGGCGAATTGCTGAAGCAGCCGCGTGTTCTCCAGGGCGCGCGAGAAATGTCCCCGATCATCCGACGGGTAGTAGTGATCGGGAAGGAGTCCGTGACCGACATCGTTGAGAACCGAGTCAAACTCGTTGAGATAGACGCCGCCGCTAAAATAGTATCGCGATATCGTCAACCTCAGGCCGTCACCATCGGGAAAATGAACAAAGCCCTGGACGAGCCCCTTGCCGAAAGTCGTGTCACCCACCAGGATTGCCCGGCCCGCCTGCTGCAACGCCCCGGCGACAATCTCGGAGGCAGAAGCCGAACCGCGGTCAACCATGACGACCATGGGCACTCCCGAAGTGAGATCGGAGCCGGTGGCATGATAGTCCTGAGCGTACCAGCGAGAACGACCGTCGATGCCGACAATGAATGCTCCTTTGTCCAGAAAGAGGTCGGCTGTCTGAAGAGCCTCGTTGAACAGCCCACCGGGGTTGCTTCTCAGATCGAGAATCAGGCCGCGCGGGCGGCCGGCGGACCCTGCCGGCATAAGCGAGTCCAGGACCGCCTCGATATCGCGCGCCGCGCCCGGATCAAAATCCAGTACTCTGATATAGGCGACGGAATCGAACGTGAACCCGGCATACGGCACGTGGACAAACGGAATCTTATCCCTGACAACCGTAAAGGTCAGGGTGTCACTGTCGGCAGGACGAAAGACGGTCAGCCGTACGGGTGTTTTCTCCTTGCCTCTTAAGAGCACGGCGGCCTTTTCGAAGTCCAGTCCGGCCAGGGCCGTCGAATCCGCCAGCAGGATGACGTCACCGGTCAGAAGCCCCGCACCGTGGGCGGGACCTCCCTCGCGCACCGAGACAATCACCAGACCGTCACCGTTCGGCACTATCGTAACCCCGATGCCGGGGTAATCCCCGGAGAGTTTCTCGTCCATCCAGTCGAACTGCGTTTGCTCC
>JAOUEU010000009.1 GCA_029858555.1 Candidatus Zixiibacteriota bacterium | reverse complement strand
GGACAAAACCCTGAACGTGACCGGATCGAAATCCGCATCATTGGCGTCCACCGTGAAACAGAAGGTTTCCTCCTGGCACGTGAAGAACTCGAGACTGGGCGCACATACGATCTCCGGCGGCTGGTTTATCACTACTGTGACGTTGACAGTATCGAAAAAGCAGATGGGGCAAGCCTGCGTCGCCGACGCCAGACCCGATTCCGACGGGCACAGGTCTTTCAGACAGTAAACGAACTGGTAAGTCGCGCTCGGTACGTCATCCGGCAGGAAACAGGTCTGACCCGTGCTGTCCGTCAACAGCGTAAACTGGCCCCGCCCTTCCGTCTGCTCGATCGACATCATCAGGCCTTCCGGGTCGGCGGCCATGACATCAAAACACACTTCCTCGAGAGCGCAAAGATTGACGGTGATATCATTCAGGGTCAGCTCGGGCGGCTGGTTCTTTTGTACGGTATCGTAAATCATCGCCGTATCGGCGCCGCATTCGTTGACGACCTCGACTTCAAAGGAATAAACACCAGCCGTGTCCGGATTATATTGCAAAAGACCCGTAGTTGCATTGATACTGCCAGGGCCGGACAGCAGGTTCCAGGTCAATTCTCCGCCAGACGGGTTGTCGACGCTCAGCGCCAGCTTCCTTGTGCTTTCCCACGAACACAACTCGCCCGCAAAGTACTGATCCTCGATCGTCGGTGGAGGAATAATGACGACGGTGAAAGTCACGGTGTCTTTGACCACGTGATTCTGCAGGTCCGTCAACATCCAGATAAACTCATAATCTCCCGGATTGCTCGGCCAGAAACAAAGCGACGTGTCAAACTCGGCGCCGAAAGTAGTCGTGGTAAAATCAAGCGGACCGGAATACAGGCTCAGGGTAAGTGAATCACCGGCATCGACATCAGTGGCGGCGACGTGAAAGCACACCGAATCAGCCTCGCACATAGTCACCACGGAATCCTCAGGAATAATCAGTGTAGGCGCCCACTTAGGGTCACTCGCGACCCCGGGGCTTGCAAAGGTGAAAATCGAAAATAAGATTATGAGGATAAAAAGAAATGACCCTTCTTTTCTCATCTTTCCTCCAAAAAAGTCATCTAAGAATCAGACTCCTTCACCCGTTATGCCGGCTGCAGCCTCTGGGATTTACTCCGGCGGGGAATTACCCCCTAACGGCGAATTTTGTAGAGCAACCTACCGGAAATCGGGTGTACAGGTAGTAAGCTATGTAGTATCTGTGCAATCAAAAATGTCATTTCAATATACCGTTAAACCTAAAATTGTCAAGCCATTATAGTTTTCTGAGATAGCTCCGCTGCAAGAATCGGGCCAAAACACGCCTTTTTTAATTCCGTGTATTCTAACAAGTTCACTGAATAAAAAATGCACCTGCCGGTCTGTAATATGAAAGTCGGTGACCAATATGTGCTCGGCTTTACCTATCGCCTTCAAAACCGCCCAGTCAGGCGCTGACAATTGCCGGCTGCCGCCGTTTCCATGATTGCGGAACCTCGCATCGCTGGTATACCAGAAATACGGGGACATCTTAAATTGCAGACCCTCCTGGCCGTCCTCCATCAAGCGGTTGAACGATGAAAAGTTACAGGATATTCTTCCCGACGGCCATTACCGTAGCGACGCCGGCTCTCCCCGCTGTACAGAATTGTCAGGATCGGGCCGGTCCCGTCTTCGCCCGTATGATTCCCGTCACCGCCTGCAAAATCCTCGACTCGTTGGCGGCCGCCCGGTCTTCCAGGGCAGCTTCTGCGTTTTTCTCTGCACTTACTGGGAGGAATGCCGGCCCGGCCGGCCAGCGAAGGAAAATGACACTCCCAGAGCAAAGCCTCGGGACAAAAAACAATTGTCATCCGGCGTCAGAAGTCCATATTAAGGTATGCTTTATCGGGTCGGCGTGAACGATATCGAATCGGGGAATTGGGTGGCCTGGGTGCTGAGCCTGGACGGTTGCTTCTCCCGGGGCGCCACTCGTGACGATGCCGTCGAGGGTGTGCCGGAGGCTGTCACGGCTTATTTCCGCTGGTTGCAGCACCATGATCCCGAGTTTGTCCCGCCCCATGCGGTTATCGAATTCATCGTGGCCGAGGACATTCGCTCACTCGCTCTGCCGGACGGCTATTACGCCAACGCCTTCTTTGATGACGACAGAAAACCTATTACAGCCGATGATGCGGCGCGCGTCCGGCGGCTGCTGGGCTACACTCGTCAGGACCTCATATCGGTCATCAGCCGGATTTCACCGGAGCAGATGGACCGCCCCATCGAAGCCGAGGTCCGGGGCTGCCTGCGACGTGTTATCAGGCACGTGGCTTCCGCCGAGTGGTGGTACTGTGACCGGCTCGATCTGGCCTTTGACTGGGAGGAAATGCCGTCCGATACTCTTTCGTCTCTCGAGAGAACCCGCGCCCATTTCCTGACCCTCCTGCCGAGACTGGTCGGGGATGAACGGCTTGTCGAAAAGAGAAATGAGAAGTGGTCTGCCCGCAAACTGGCCCGCCGCGCCCTGTGGCACGAAATCGTACACACCCGTCAGATCGAGCGCTACCTCCGGGCCATGAACTGACCGGGGATCTGCTGTAACCCGGCGGCCGGGCGCCAGGTTACGTGAGAGAACGGCGGGCGAACCTTCCCGCCGTCATCAGGAAATCCTCCCCGCAGCATCTGCAGCCTATTTGTCGCCGCCCAGAATAATCGGCAGACTGCCAGCGTCGTTGCCGACTATGACCACCTTGGTGTTGGGTGATTCGGCGATCTTAAGCGTGGCCTCGATTCCTTTCCATTTCAACAGTGAGGGCGTGATCCCTGCCGAGACTATTTTCTGGAAATCCGCGATACCCTGGGCCTCAATCCGTTTTCGCTCGGCCTCCAGCTTCTCTTTCTCAATGGTGAACATCATCTTTTCCGCTTCCTGCGCCGCGGTCAGCTTGAAATTGATCGCCTCCGATATCTTCGGCGGAATCTGGACGTCTCGCAGCACCACATTCTCGATAGAGATGAATTTGTCGGCCATGGCAGTGCGCAGGGTCTCGACCAGTTGCTGTGCGACGGCCTCGCGCTTGGTCGAATAGATCTCTTCGGGCTTGTAATTGCCCGCCACAGTCCGCGCGATACCCCGCAAGGTCGGCGCAACCGACACATTGTAATAGTTGGGACCGATAGTCACCTGGAGCGAATCGATATCCTCCACAAGCGGCCGGTACATTATGGAAACCTCCAGCCGGATAGTCGCGCCGTCAGACGAGAGAACCGTCAACTGCTCCTTGTTCTCCTGTAACTGGATCTTGTAGACGAACATGCTGTTCCACGGCAGATGCCAGACGAACCCTTCCGAATAGATATTGCCGAACTCGGTGCCGGAGCCGAACTTGGAATAAAAAACTCCGCGATGGCCGGACGGTATCTGCGTGCCGCAGCCCACCAGTCCCAGTGCCAGAACCGCTATGACCACCATGTGCAAAACATGAGACTTCCGGGACATAAAACCTCCTTGTTACTCTTGAGATTAGAAAAAAGATCAACATTCCTGTTGAAATATACCACCCGGTGAAGGGTGTATTCAACTAAAAAGCGGCCGGTCGCCTCGCGGCGGCGTTATCCGACAGCTGTGTGATCACTGCGGAACTCGGTACGGAACACACCAGTTGGATTCCTGGACGACCATGGTGTCGGGAGGAATCCCATCGGGGATAAATATCCGGCGAAATTCGCGCAACATGACGACATTCCACAGCCTGCGGTTGGGGTCCGGCGGCCGCAGTGTATCGAGGTAGGTGGCGCTGTCCGGTCGCGCCATCCTCTGCTGAGTAAAACCCGACTTCGTTTCCCCGCAAAGAAGCTGATAAAAAGACTTGTTGGGAATGTCAGTGCCGCGAAAGACCAGGATGCTGTCGCCGCTTATGTTCTCTATCTCGGACAGCTTCACATACCTGTGACTGCTGAATCCCGCCACCGGTGTAATGATCCGGTCCGTTCCGCCCTGAGGATTGCTGACATAACTGGTATCATAGGTCACGTACCGAAACACGTCGTAATCCGTCCCGTCCCCGGGAAATGAACTCGCGCCGTCCTCCCGGATTACCGTCAGGTTCGCGGGATACTCGGGCGTCCCGCCGTTATACCCGGATAGCACCCAGCCGCTGTATGCCTGGGCGTCGCTGCCCAGCTTCAGGAAATAGGCATAGCGTCTCACTTTCAAGGCACGCCTCTCCTCGCTGGTGCTGTCGGCGGTCGTGCGGACCGTCCTTATATGGAAATTATCCTCTATTTCGACTTCTGCGTCTCTCGTTACGTACGGACCGAAATCTTTGAGCTTCTTGTCGCCGGAAATATCGAAATAAATGGCTCGCCGGACGGAATCGACCAGATCCTCATACGTGGCTTCGTCATCGTACGGAACACTATACGGCTCATCGGCGATGAGGCTGGATCTTCGGTAAAGGTCACGGCCTTCTTCCGTTTCTGACAGGTACCGACGAATCTCGTCCTCGTCCACCACGAACGGGACATCTTCCTCTCCGCACCCTGCAAACAGGCACGCCACCGTTGTCGCAAGAAACATCAGGTAGCCCAGGCTTCTCGGTATGTGCACGAAATATCGCATAAAGCGTAACCCCTACTTCTTCCTCTTTTTGGATTTCTGCAATTCCGCCTGCATTTGCTCTATTTCATCCCGCATAATCATCGCCGTTTCGAAATCGAGATTCTCCGCCGCTTTCTTCATGGCCCGGGTCATAAAGAGAATCTGATCCTCAAGACTCATACGGCTGAAGGCGTCGGGTTTTTCAATGGTTTTTTCATCGATCGTCTTGCTGTCGGCGAACTGCGTGGAGCGCAAGATTTCCTCGCGCGTTTTGAAAATCGTCTCCGGGTCGACGTTATGCTCCCGGTTGTAGGCCAGCTGCTTCTCGCGGCGCCGGTTCGTCTCCCGGATGGCTTTATTCATCGAATTGGTAATCTTGTCGGCATAGAGAATGACCTCGCCGTTCTTGTTCCTGGCGGCCCGGCCGGCGGTCTGAATCAACGACCGCTCCGAACGCAGGAAACCCTCCTTGTCCGCATCCAGAATCGCCACCAGGGATACTTCCGGCAGGTCCAGACCTTCGCGCAGCAGGTTTATCCCGACCAGCACGTCAAACTCGCCCAGTCGCAAATCGCGGATTATTTCCGTACGATCGATGGCGTCAATCTCACTGTGCAGATAGCGCACTCGCACACCCACCTTTTTGAGATAATCCGTCAAATCCTCCGCCATTCGTTTGGTGAGTGTTGTCACCAGGGTCCGCTCCCCTCGGGCCGTCCGCAGTCTGACCTGCTCGATCAGGTCGTCCACCTGGGTGCCCAGCGGCTTGACCGTGACAACCGGGTCCAGCAAACCGGTCGGTCGTATGACCTGGTCCACCACCACTCCCTCCGATTTTTCCAACTCGTAATCGGCCGGCGTGGCCGAAATGTATATGGTCTGCTTCATGAGGTTTTCGAACTCTTCGAAAAACAGGGGTCGGTTGTCCAGCGCCGACGGCAGCCGAAATCCGTGCGCCACCAGCGTTTCCTTGCGGTTGCGGTCACCGGCGTACATCGCCCCGATCTGGGGAACGGTCTGATGCGACTCGTCAATGATGGTAATAAAATCATCGGGAAAAAAATCGATCAGGGTAAAGGGCCGCTCACCCTTTTTGCGGCCCGTCAAATGACGCGAGTAGTTTTCGATACCGGCGCAGTAACCAATCTCCTTGAGCATCTCCAGGTCATACTTCGTGCGGCTTTCCAGGCGCTGGGCTTCCAGCAACTTGTCATCGGCCCGAAACTCTTCGAGGCGTTCGGCCAGTTCTTTTTCAATCGACTTGACGGCCTGCTCCAGTTGCGGCTTGGATGTAATGAAATGTTTGGCCGGGTAGATCGCCACCCTGCCGCGTTCGGCAATAATCTCCCCCGTGAGGGCGTTCACCTGCGTGATCCGCTCTATCTCTTCTCCGAAAAACTCGATCCGGATAGCGTCCTCGTGGTAGGCCGGAATCAGCTCTATAGTATCGCCACGGACCCGGAAATTACCGCGGCTGAAATCTATGTCGTTGCGCCGGTAATGGATACTGATCAGGCGGCGGATGACCTCGTCCCGGTCGGCCTCTTCCCCCTGCTCGATAAAAATCAACTGTTTCTTGTACTCCTCGGGTGATCCGAGACCGTAAATGCAGGAAACGGACGCCACTATGACTACGTCCTTTCTTTCCAGCAGTGAGGCCGTGGCCCGCAGCCTCAACCGGTCTATATCCTGGTTCATCGAAGTGTCTTTTTCGATGTACGTATCCGTCTGGGGCAGATATGCTTCCGGCTGATAATAGTCATAATAGCTGATAAAGAACTCGACGGCGTTATTCGGGAAAAAGGCCTTGAACTCCCCGTAAAGTTGAGCCGCCAGTGTCTTGTTGTGAGAGATGACCAGCACCGGCCGATGGCACGCCGCAATTACGTTGGCGATGGTGAAAGTCTTCCCCGAACCGGTCACACCCAGCAAAGTCTGATGTCTCCGTCCCGACTGAATCCCCTCCACCAGTTCCGTGATGGCCTGAGGCTGGTCACCTTTGGGCGTGAAACTGGAATTGAGTTCAAACAATGGTTTCCTGCCTACCGATATGTTGTTAACTGCTGCCGACATACCTGCCTAAATAGAAACGCTTAACTTTTAAATATATCCATTCCCCACCAGTCCGGCAATCATAAACCCATGCGATAGCGGGTCTGCCGCATGTAGTTAAACTGGAACCGCCGTCCGGCTGAGCAGTTTAAGATGAATACGCGGCCGGTGGATACCTGCCGGCAAGATTTGCCTTGACTTGGAGCCTAAATTTGTTAGTATTTTAGGCTTAGCTAGAATTGGAAAAAATCTACAGTCTGGAGGATACATCATAATGTATGCCGTTTTTCAAATAGCCGGATTTCAGTACACCGCTGAAGAGGGTGCGACCTTGAAAATACCCTATCGGGAGGCGGAAGCCGGCACCAAGTTCGATATCGACGAAATCTTACTGATTCGAGACGACGACCGGATCCTTACGGGCACACCCCTTATTGAAAAGGCCAAGATCAAGGCTGAAATACTCGGCAGCGGCCGGGCGGAAAAACAGATTGTCTACAAGTACAAACGCCGCACCAAATACCGTCGCACGCAGGGACATCGCCAGGACTATAGCGAGATCAGGGTCAATAAGATTATTGTGCCGAAGGGTTAGACGTTATCTGTGACTGAATTGAAACACGGAGCATGGATAGCTCTTGTTTTGGCCTTGCTCCTGGTGTCGGCGACGGGATCGGTCCGGGCCCAGGCAGGCTACACTGTCGTCGATATTGAGGTGGAAGGCGCCAGGCGGGCATCCACATCGCTGATACTGGGCGTCTCCTCCATCTACAAGGGATCGCCCCTGACGGCCACCACTATTTCGGAAACCATCACTCGCCTTTACGGACTTGGCATTTTCTCCGACGTGCGTCTGGAAGCCGAGGAAGTCACCGGCGGGCTGAAAGTCTATATTGTCGTCGAGGAGCTGCCCAAACTGGCTGGACTGGAGTTCACCGGCAACAAGAAAATAAAGACCAAAGACCTCGAGGAAAAACTCAAGCTCGGCGTTGGCGGCTACATTTCCCCCTATTTGATCGACACCAAAGCCCAGCAGATAAAACGCCTCTACGGCGAAAAAGGTTATTTCCGCGCCGCCGTGGAACATTCCGTTGAGTTCAACGCCGACTCCTCCGAGACCGTCCTCACCTACCATATAAAGGAGAAGTCCAAAGTAAAGGTCGAGAAGGTGGTTCTTAACGGCAATGTCCGTGTGGAGGCCAACGAGCTGGTCAAGAAAATGCGCAACCGCAAGCGGGGCTTTCTCAAATCGTCCGACTTCGCCCAGGACAAATACGAAGAAGACCTGGAGAAAGTCATCGACGAGTATCACAAACTGGGCTACAGTGACGCTTACCTCATCTCCGATTCCATCTATATCGATACCACCCGCAATCGAATGACTGTCTTTCTCGAAGTCTATGAAGGCCCCCGCTATTATTTCGGCGAGGTCCGGTTCAAGAATAACGAGGTCCTGGCAGTCGCCGACCTCGAGAAGGCCCTGAAGTTCGAGCCGGGGCAGGTTTTCAATTCCGAGAAGTATGACGAGTCCATCACTGAGATCTACACTTCCTACCAGGATATCGGCCACCTTTATGTCGGGCTAACGGATGAGCGTACGACCCGCTCCGACTCTATCATCGATATCTCTTATGATATCACGGAGGGCTTACCCTCTCACATCAACCTGGTCAAGATAATCGGCAACACCAAGACCAAGGAAAAAGTCATTCGGCGGGAAATCTCGGTTCTGCCCGAGCAGGTCTTCAACCGTTCGCTTTTGATTCGGTCGGTCCGTGACGTCATGGCCTTGAATTACTTCGCCCAGGTGCTGCCTAATCCCTTGCCGCTGCCCAGTGGCGACGTCGATATCGAATTCAAGGTTGAGGAAAAGCAGACCGGCCAGATATCCGCTGGCGCCGGCTATAACAGCCAGGATAAGCTGGTCGGAAACTTCGGCATGGGTATACCCAACTTCCGCGGCAATGGCCAGAGTGTGTCATTTAACACCGATTTCGGCAGTCGCCGCAATTCGCTGTCGCTTTCCTTTACCGAACCGTGGATGTTCGGGCGCCCGACCCTCTTCGGGGCCGATCTTTATACGTTAAACCGGCGCTGGTATGAAGACTACACGGAAGGTCGCCAGGGCGCCTCGGTGCGCGTGGGGCGCCGCCTCCGCTGGCCCGACAACTATTTCCGCATCTATGCCTCCTATCGACTCGAGCGCGACCGTTATCATGACTTCGACGACGATTTCATCAAAAATAATTCCTACAAATCCAGCTATTATCTGCGCAATCCCGACGGCACCCTCTCCTTCCTTGAGCGTGATATCTTTGGACCCTACCCGGGCTCTGTCATCCAGTACCGCGACCGGTGGCTTACGGCCTCCCGTCTGGCCTTCACCGTCACGCGCGATTCGCGTAACCTGCCGGAGTTCGCGACCGCCGGTTCCGTTCTCACTTACAATTTCGAAACCACGGGTGGCCCCCTCGGGGGATTCTGGGATTATCAAAAACATACCATCTCTTTCACCAAGTTCATCCCTCTCATCTGGAAAATCGCCCTGGCGGCCAAGGTCGAGTACGGCGTGGTGACTTCACCCTCCGGCGACGACCATATTTTCGTCAGCGATCGCTTCACACCCGGTGGCACCGCTTACGACGGTGTTGTGCGGGGTTACGATGACGGCATCCTGACACCTGACTCAATTGTAACCCAGTCGGACACCAATTACTTCTATTACGATATTACGGATGTCGAGGTCGGCGTGGACCCTCCGGACGATACCACTTTCAATACCTTCAGGACCCGCGTGAGGGGCAAGTACATGCTGGTAACCAACTGGGAATTACAGCTGCCGGTGGTATCCCAGCAGATTTACGCCCTGCTCTTCTTTGACGCCGGTAACTCCTGGCTCAACCGCAAGGACATTAAACCGATCACCGGCCTTTATAGAGGTGTCGGTTTCGGCTTTAGAATCGCCGTCCCCGGTATCGGCACCATCGGGTTCGATTTCGGCTACCCGTTGGATGACTTCCGGGATGAAGAAAAGAAGTGGCATCCCCACTTCCAGTTTGGAACGACTTTCAGATAACCTAAACACAGGATATGATTATGCCTAAAGTGAGAAACCTGCTGATTGCTTTGGCCGCCCTCAGCGTCCTGATCCCGGCTCTGCCCGAACTGGTCAGCGCCCAGGGAATGAAGCTCGGGTTTGTCAAAGATGAGCGGATTAAGGACGAATACAAAGCCTGGGGCAAGGCTCAGGAACAATGGGACCTGGAGTCCAAAGCCTGGGAGGACGAAGCCCTGGCCAAACAGACCGAACTCCAGGAGATGGTCGACGAGTACGAAAAGCAGAAGCTGATCCTCTCCGAAGACAAGAAGCGTGAGAGAGAGGCCGCCATCCGCACCAAGGAAGAAGCCCTGGATGCTTTCACCAGACAGGTTTACGGGCCGGGTGGAACCGCCGAGAGGAAGCACGCCGAGTTGCTGCAGCCTCTCCTGGAGCGGATCACCAAGGCAATTGAGGCCGTGGCGATCGAAGGCGATTACGACGTGATCTTCACCCTGCAGAGCGGCCTCGGCTACATTAAAGAGGACTACGACGTCACCGACAAGGTGCTTAAGTATCTTGAAGATCACGGGGAATAAGAAGAGCTTCAGGCTTGCCCGGTTAGCCGAGGCGGTGGGCGCGGAGCTGGACGGCGATGGCACCGTGATTATAACCGGCGCCGCCCCAGTTGAATCGGCCGGAGCCGGTCATATCAGCTTCGTCGCCAACGAACGCTACCTCAAATACATCCAGACTACCGGGGCCTCGGCGCTCATTCTCAAAAAGGACGTTCCCTGTCAGCGCCTCCCCGTCCTGCGGCACTCCGACCCTTACCTCACCTTCGCCCGCATCGTCGACCTGCTCTACCCCGACGCGCCCCTGGTCGAACCCGGTGTGCACCCGCAGGCCTGCGTCGAGAGCGATGTCACCCTCGACACCTCCTCAGCAGTCGGACCGTTCTGCCATGTCCGCTCCGGCACCACCATCGGGAAAGGCTGTCAACTGGTGTCCGACGTCTATATCGGAAACGACTGCACCGTCGGCGATAACTGCATTTTCTACCCCGGCGTGCGGATCATGCACGGCAGCCGAATAGGCAGCAACGTCATCCTTCACTCTTCAGCCGTGATCGGCTCCGATGGCTTCGGTTTTGCCGGGTCGGAGACCGGACTGAAAAAAATCAAGCAGGTCGGCTGGGTCGAGATAGAAGATGATGTTGAGATCGGCTCCAACACATCCGTCGACCGCGGGGCCCTGGGCCCCACGCGCATCGGCCGGGGCACCAAAATTGACAACCTGGTGCAGATAGCCCATAACGTCGAAATCGGCCGGAACTGCATTATCGTCGCCCAGGTGGGTATTTCGGGGTCGACCAAAATCGGCCATGGCGTGATTCTGGCGGGCCAGGTCGGCATCATCGGCCACCTGGAGATTGGCGATGGCGTTCGTGTAGCGGCCCAGTCAGGCGTGTCTAAATCGGTGCCGCCGGGCAAAACCATATTCGGCTACCCGGCGCGTGATATCATGGAGACCAAGCGCATCGACGCGGCTCTCAAGAGACTGCCGGGGCTGCTCAAGCGCGTGAAGAAACTCGAAGACAGTTCCGGCAAATAACGGCGCCCCGCCTATCCGGTAATAAGCTTGTCTTCGATCTGCGCGATTTTATTCCAATTATCCTGCATCTTATCAACGCCCCGCAGGACGGCGTCGATGTCCTTCTGGCAAGCTGCGAGGCGTACGGCTTCGAGTATCTCCCATTGCTGCCGATTGACCATTTTCCAGTCAGCGATCTCATCCCCGAGTGAACGGACCGTCTTGTTCAACTCGCCTATCAACCCCCGCAACTGCGGGCTGGCCAGATTCAAGTGCACCCTTGAACTGAGATCGCCGGCAGCCATCTCGCGCAGCCGCTTGTGGATCAGGCCGGCCGAGCCCAAACCCCTTATTAACGGCAGAATGGTAACCACCCCAATTGCCGTGATAGCCGCCACCACCGCCGATAACATGTAAGGCAGGAGGGTCGACGCCACCAACTCTACCAGGCCCTGGACGCCCCCGGCGGCTACGGTCGGCGCATATTGGTCGAAGTACGTAATAATAGCTGCGGAAATAACCAGGGCCGCTCCGACCATAACCGCGAGACGACCGTAAAACCAGCCTAAACGCCACTGGTAGGCAGTTTCTCGTCTATCATGAGACCGCTTCGGCATAACATGACTCCCGTGTGAATTGCCCCTTTCATGAGTTCATCCACCTATATGCCTCGGCATCGGAAACGCCAGCCGTTAGTCTGATATCCGACATTTGCTGCCCTCTTGCTGAGCAGTAAAAAGCCCCCGTTAATCAACGACTTAACAGGGGCTTCCAACTTGCTGCGAAAATCTTGCTCAGAAAGGCAGGTCGTCGTCATCACCGGCTGTGCCCGCCGGCGGCTGCTCATCGGTGGCCGGCGGTACCTCTGATGTCCCGGCATCGGGGGTTGTGGCCTCGCCGACTTCGGCACGCGAACCCACAAATGAGAAATTCTGGACGACCACTTCGGAGATATACCGTTTGTTGCCGTCCTTATCATCATAGCTGCGGTTGGAAATGCGTCCCTCCAGGTAGACTTCCCGACCCTTGGAAAGATACTCCTTGATAACCTCGGCCTGGCGGCCCCACACCACGATATTGTGCCAGGTCGTCGTCTCGTTCTTCTGACCATCCTGACCCGTCCAGCGCTCCGTCGTAGCCAGCGGAAAACTTGTCACAGCCTTGCCGGCCGGTGTATAGCGCAGCTCCGGGTCTTTTCCCAGTCTCCCCAGTAAAATCGCCTTGTTTACACTCATAGCTCCCTTTCGTGATAATGCATTGCCTTTGCCAAAATAACCGATACTACCGTCCACTGTCAAGAGCCGTCAGAATATTTTGCTTGAATGCTGACTTTCTACCGTATATCGTTGTAAAAACAGGTTGAGAGGAAAATGGACAGCGACTTTAATTCCGCGCGGGCTATAATAACCATCAAGCGGTTCATAAAAGGCAAAATGCTCCAATCAGGCCGGGATGGTTACGTCGTGGGCCTTTCCGGCGGCCTTGACTCCGCGGTGGCCGCCTCCCTGGCGGTCCAGGCTGTCGGCCGCGAAAAGCTCCTGGCGGTCTTGATGCCGTACCGGACCTCGTCACCGAACTCGAGCCGCGATGCCCTGGCACTGGCTGAGAACCTCGGCATTGACCACCGGCGGGTAGACATCACTCCCATGATCGATGCCTACTTCCCGGAAATCAACCCCCAGAACCGAATCCGGGCCGGAAACAAGATGGCCCGTGAACGCATGTCGATTCTGTTCGACATCGCCCATGAAATGGACCGGCTGGTGCTGGGCACCGGGAACCGGACCGAAATCTGTCTCGGGTACACGACCTGGTACGGCGATTCGGCCTGTTCGATTAACCCTATTGGCGAGCTTTACAAAACTGAAGTGCGGGCGCTGGCTGCCGAACTGGATATACCCCGGTCCATCGTCGATAAAATCCCGACTGCCGACCTCTGGCACGACCAGTCGGACGAGGGCGAGATCGGCGTCGCCTACGAGACGATCGACGCTCTTCTCAAACGCCTTGTCGAAGGGAGCGTTCGCTCCATGTCCGCCCTGGAGAAGGAGGGCTTCTCGGCTACCGACATGAGTCGCATAGTCTCCCTCATGAACAGGTATTCTTTCAAACGCCGGCTGCCTGATATAGCCCCTCTGGGGAAACTTCCGATACCCGATGAGATTCAATTCGAGGAGTAGTTTCCGCTGATGGTTGATGCCGATGGAAAGCTCTATCTCGTCCCCACGCCCATTGGAAACCTGGGCGACCTGACATCACGGGCGCTGGAGACGTTGCGCCAGGTCGCCCTCGTAGCTTGCGAGGATACGCGGCATTCCGGGTCTCTCCTCGCCAAACTGGGTCTGAAGAAAAAACTGGTTTCATATCACGATTTCAACGAGTCTCGCCGGGCGAGACAGCTCTTGGAGATCTTAAAGGCCGGGGAATCCATTGCCGTGGTCACCGACGCCGGCTCCCCGGGCGTGTCCGATCCGGCCTACCGCGTCGTCCGCGTGGCTATCGAAAACAATATCGAGGTGGTGCCCCTGCCCGGACCCAACGCCATCATCCCGGCGCTGACAGCTTCCGGTCTGCCCACCGACCGTTTTTTCTTTGAGGGTTTCCTGCCCCACAAGACAGTGGCCAGGAAGAAAAGACTCGAAAAACTCGGCGCTTTCGAGCACACTCTGGTTTTCTATGAATCACCGCACCGCGTTGTAAAAACACTGCAGGATATGCTGGAGATCTTGGGCGACCGAAAAGCCTGTCTCGCCAGGGAAATCAGCAAGAAGTTCGAACAATTCACGCGGGGCTCGATCACCGAAATTCTGGACACCATCGCGTCCGGGGCGGTTAAGGGAGAAATAGTATTGATTGTCGAAGGCGCCCCTTCTCACGGAGGGAAAGATTGACCGATAAGAAACCGGCATCGCCGCCCCTGTATCCGTTCGACCGGCTGTTCATCGGTTACAGCCTGCTGATGATTCTGCTCATCCTCGCCTTCGGACGGCCGCTGGTTCTCTACCTGGACGAGATGGGCTTCTATGCCGCCATGGTGGCGCTGGCGCTGGTTGTCATTCGCTATGTAGACGAGCGTCAAAACCGGCTGGCGGCTCTCATCCGGTTAGTATATCCGGCCCTTTTGTTCACTTTCTTTTACCGTGCCACCGGAGGCACGGTGTTAATGTTCTTCGACCACTTCTTCGACCCCCAGTTGACGGCCTTTGAGAGAGCTCTTTGGGGGATTAACCCTACCCTATACGTCGACCGCCATTTCACGCATCTGGTCTGGCTTAACGAGATATTTTCCTTCGGCTATTTCAGCTACTACCTGATGATTCCCGGGTTTCTTCTGCTGGCCTTTTTCAAGCGTCACGATTGGCTCATTAAGAGCAGTATGACGGCCATGTGCACCGCCTTCTATATCTCGTACCTGGTATTCAGCCTGTTCCCGGTTGAAAGTCCGCGATGGTTTTTTGCCGGCCGGTATGTGAATGATATTTTCGGCCCGGTGTTGCGGCCCATGGCCCGGTTCGTGGTCGAAGTCGGCGGTCTTCAGGGCGGCGGCATGCCGTCTTCCCATGTCGCGGTCGCCCTGGTCATCATGTTTTACTGCTTGAAATACTACCGCCGGCTGGGTCTGGCTCTGGTGCCGGTCAATCTGCTGCTGGCCGTGGGCACCGTGTGGGGTCGCTTCCACTACGTCTCCGACGTCGTTGCCGGCATCGTCGTTGGCATCGCCTCCGTAGTAGTCGTCTGGAAATTTTATGATCTCCCGGCAGACGGTGCCAATGGCAAAGCCATAACAAGAAAATTGAAGGTGGAACATGCACCCTGAATTATTCCATATCGGACCGATTCCCATTAGAAGTTACGGGCTGATGCTGGCCCTGTCTTTTTTCCTGGGCCTGGTTTACGTTTATCGCATTTCCCAGCGCGACAAGAAACCTTTTGAGCCGTTTCTCGCAATCGCCTACATCATGATTATAGGCGGCATTGTCGGTGCCCGCCTGTCATACGTCCTTTTTCATCTCGACGAATTCGCCGGCCACTGGACGCGAGTTTTTAATCCCTTCGACTCCAGCCAATTCGGCATCGCCGGCCTCAACCTGTATGGCGGAGTGGTCCTGGCAGTCGTCGGCAGCTTCCTTTACTGCCGATTCAAAAAGCTGTCGGTGCTGGAGACCTTCGACTATTTCGCCCCGACTTTGGGAATTGGCCTGGCTTTGACTCGCATTGGCTGCTTTTTGAACGGTTGCTGCTTTGGCACCGAGTGCCACCTGCCCTGGGCGATAACGTTCCCGCCCGGTTCCATCCCCTATTACCAGTTCGGCGATACCCCCTTGCACCCGGCGCAGCTGTACAGCTCGCTCTACGGCGTTATTCTCTTCATCGCCCTGCATTTCTGGCTGAAGAAAAGACGGTTCCCCGGTCAAATTGTGGCCGTTCTTTTCATGGTGGAGGCTGTTTTCCGGTTCGCCATCGAATATGTGCGGTATTACGAGGATGCCATGTACTTCTCGTTTTTCGGGCTAAACCCCACCTTCAATCAAGTTATCTCCGTTTCTCTTTTCCTTCTTGGATTGCTGATATACATTTTCAAGCCGGCCGGACGAAAAAAATCCGCCTGACCCGTCAGCTTCCCCATCTTGCTAACAAATTGAGCCTATAGAGGTTAGAGACGCCCGCCGGACACTCGCGGGGCTTTGCATATGGAGTATTTGGATAAAAACGGTAGTTTTGGTAGTAATTTTTTTTCCTTGACCGCCGAAGTAACCAGCATGACATTGGTGTGACAAGCATTTTAACATTTGTCGGGGGCCAGAAATGAAACGAATAAATATCGTCCGGGGGAGGCTAGTTTCGTGTGCTGCCGCAATTCTGATAGTCATGTCTTCCCCAGTTGTTTCCCTCTCCTATGACAACCCTGTTGATGACGAAACCTGTCTGGGGTGTCACGACGGCTATGATCGGTCGCTGCTGTACTCACCCCACCGTCTGGGTTCCCAGGTAATCACGCCGTCAGCGGCGGTAAATTGCACGAGTTGCCATCAGGGCGGGTCGGTGCACGCCGTTGACCCGGCCGCGGATAACATCACCAATCCGGCGAAGTTATCGGACCTGGCAGCCCGCCAGGCTTGCCAGTCGTGCCACACGGTGCACGTTGAGATGGACAACTACGGCTTCGACCCGCACACCGACCTGCAACTCAATTGCAGTAACTGCCATACGGTGCACCAAAGCGGCGAATCACTGCCGCGCAAAGGCCAGGCCGCGTTCTGCCTCAAGTGCCATACCGAAACGAAAGCCGGCTTTGCGGACCGGTCAAGCCACCCGCTGCTGTCGGGAAATGTCACCTGTCTGAGTTGCCACAGCTTCAGCAAGAGGATTGACGACGATGCGGCGTACGACCTTGACCGTATCTGCCACGACTGCCATCCCGAGCAGGCCGGACCGTTTCCCTACGAGCATGCGGCCGTAAATGCCTACTCCGTCGAGGGAGGAAGCTGTATGGAGTGTCACCGGCCGCACGGCAGTCCCAACGACCGTCTGCTGAGCCAGCCGATCAGCCAGCTCTGCCGGCAATGCCACATGGTGCCCAGGCACCGCCTTGCTCATGGCGGCATTTATGCCGGCTACGACTGCCGTAGTTGTCACATCGACGTTCACGGATCATATGTCAGTCACAATCTTCTGGACCCGGATCTGCCGGCACGGTTCGGACCTGACTGTTACCAGAGCGGCTGTCACAGCCTGAACCAATAGCGAGGTCGATTATGAACTATTCCAGAATATTAGCCCAGGGCATTATCGCCGGCGCTATCCTCCTGGCGATAGCGGACTCTGCGTCGGCCGGTGAAGGCTACGGCCGTGTCAAACTCGGCTACGTGGGAACCGATGAGGAGGGCAACCTCGGCGTCAACCATGAGACCTTCAACACCTATGAGGGATTGGCCGTTTCGCTGGAGGATTTCAGGTATACCGATGACCACGGTTTCGGCTTTGCCGCCGACCTGAAAAACCTGTCGTTGAACAATCGCAGTTTATACCTCTCCTCCTACAAACCCGGATTATTCAATCTCTCCTTCAACCATAACCAGTACCGGCGCACGTACGACTTTGACGGTCGACAATTCACACGGCGGCGGTCAACCGGAGGTCAGGTGAGCCTCCAGCCGATTAAGAAGCTGAAGTTCTTCGGCGGCTTTGTCAGCACTCAAAAACGGGGTCAGCGGCTTACCGCCCTCTCACCTGTTGCTGACACTATCTTCGATGCCAGTGATTATGAGACTCACGCGTTTAACCTCGGTGCCCAGGCCGTCCACAAGTACGGCAGCGCCCGCGTTGAATACAGGGGTTTTCTTTTCTATGACGACCTAAACTCCGACCGGGACCGCAAAGCTAACAGCATCGGGGCCAGCCTCTTCGCGCGTGTTCCCAACCGCGAGTGGATGACGTTCTCGGGCGGCTACTACCACCGCACCGACCAGGAGTATGAGACAGCTCTGAAGGTGAAAACCGATCAGTTCTGGGCAGGCACCAAGCTCTACTTTCAGCACGCCGTCACTTTCGACTACCGCCTGGCGCTGGCCGGCACCGAGCATACCGGCGAAGACCGCCAGACCAACCGCGTCACTCATACTGTCGCCGTCGGTAAGACTTGGCCCGGACATGCCGGCCTGCGGCTCGGCTACGAACGGCATACGACCGACGACACTGACAACCGTACGGCATCCAACGGCTATCTCTTCAATGGTTGGTACAATTGGAACCAGCGATTGTACGTCAGGGCGCGCATGGCGCTCCGTAACATGTCGGTCGAAGAGGGCCGCACGTTGACGGGCGACGAGGACCTGACTGGTCACCGCCTGAGCGTAATGTACAGACTTGCCGAGTGGGGCGACCTCTCCGGGCAATGGCTGGGGCGTACCCGGGAGAACAAGGATATCGGCAGCGAAGTCGATTACGATGCCCTGTCGTCGGAACTGAATCTGACTAAGGATGGCTACGGCCGTCTCAAGGCCGCCTACTCATATTACCTCGGAGAATACGAAAGCTCCACCGCCGATTTCGAGTTTGTCGATCACGTTGTCAGCGCTACCATCTATCCCGAGGCCTACCGAGGCCTTGAAGCCGACCTCAACGGTACGTACTATCGAAGTCAGCGGGATAAAGATATTGAGAAAGTGAACCTGTCCGTCGGAGCCACCTATGAGTTCATGGCGGGTCACTTTCTTCAGGTACGTTACAACTTATTCACGCTGGATGATTTCAACTTCGTGAACGACTACTACACGGCCAATATCGTGGAAGTCAATCTTATCAAGGATCTCAAGTTATAAAAGGGAGTTGCTATGAAGACAGTAAAACTGATAACCGTTGTGTTCACGGCCGTCATGGTCATCATTGCCGGCTGCGAAAGAAAGGTTACGGAAACGGTCGTCGTTGCAGAACAGACCAACTGCTTTGCTTGCCACAGCGACCAGGAGTTCTCCCTCGTCGCCGCCGACGTGCAGTGGGCCACCTCCATGCATGCGACCGGGGGAACGTTTGAACGCAACAGTTCACGTTGCTCAAAATGCCATACCAATGAAGGATTCAATGCCTATATCGCCACCGGTTCCGGCGGCAGCCCTACCAATCCCACGCCGATTGGCTGCTTCACCTGCCACGCCCCGCACACCAGGGGCGATCTGTCGCTGCGCACCTCAGAGGCGGTGACCTTTGAACGCGGCGGCACCTTTGACAGGGGTTCCGCCAACCTGTGCGCCAACTGCCACCAGGCCCGTACTCCTGATCCGGACATCACCGGCGCCACGGTAGCCCTGGAGGAGCGCTGGGGTCCCCACCACGCCGGACAGGCCAGCGTGCTTACCGGTCAGGGCGCCTATACTTTCGGGATGGCGTACACGGTGGGCGCCCATGCCAATGTGCCGAACGGATGCATATCCTGTCACATGGCCCCGGCCTACGGCAACCAGGCCGGCGGACATACGTTTAAAATGACCTATCTCTACCACGACGAAGAGACCGACTTCGTGGCCGGGTGCCAGGTGGAAGGTTGTCATTCCGCTACCGAAGATTTCGATTTCAGCTACGACGGCGTACAGGCGATGGTTCAAGGCCTGCTTGAAGACCTCAAAGCCGAGCTCATCGCCGCTAATCTGCTTGTGCTCTATGACGGTGAGTATGCCCCGGTAGAGGCCTCTGTTTCTGTTAACGAGGCCAAGGCTGTCTACAATTATTTGCTCATGGAAGAGGAGGGCTCCCTGGGCATCCATAACCCCGATTATGTGATCGACGTCCTTAACGCCTCTATCGCCGCCTTAGGGCCGAATGCCACGGCTGCCGACGGTGGACCGGTTGCCGCTCACTGAACGACGCCTTACCACGAACACAAAAGCCCCCTGTCACGTAGGGGGCTTTTTTAATGCCCAATCGGCAGGGTACTCAGCCTTGCTCGACCAGCGACACCAGCGCCGCCAGATCGGGGACCTCGAGGTCCGGCCGCTCCCTGGCCGGCGGCGTGGCTCCAAATCCGGGTTTCCTGCCCCTTCGGTTCACCCACACCACGCTCTGCCCCAGCGCTTTTGCAGGAACGACATCATGATAGATGCTCTGTGCCACATGGAGAATCCTCTCTTTGGGTACCCCGATGCGTTCGTACGCAAAGCGAAAGGCCGCCGGTGAAGGCTTGTAGGCGCGACTCTGCTGAGCGGTAATTACCCAGTCAAAATTGACTTCCAAACGGTGCGCCGACTGTTCGAACAGGTCATCGTCGATGTTGGAGATAACAGCCAGCCGGTAGCGTCCTCCGAGGGCTCTGAGCGCTGCAACCGTATCGCTGAAGGGAGGCCAGGTGCCGACCGAGTCCACCAGACAGTTCAACTCGCTCGGCGCTGGGGAAAAACCCAGCTTGCGGCCAAGTTCCTCCACTACGCGCGTGAGAAGCCGGCGATACCCCATATAAGACTGCTCCAGAGCCGCTTCGATCCCCGCGTAAAGCTCCAGCAGCCGCTCGGCGGCCGCAGTCAGCCCGTGTTTCTCCAGTAATGGCTCGAGGGCCGTCACGATGCCGCTCTCCCAGTTGATGAGAGTTCCATAACAGTCAAAACTCATCACATCGAAATCTTTAAAATCAATCACCGTCCGATTCCTTCACTCGGCGCATTCCAGGTCATCCACCCCGTATTTTAAGAAAACTCCTGAAAGGCTTCAAGTCTCGAATATAGCCGAAGAACGGCCTTTTCTCGCCCGGCTAAAGACTTCACCCTTCAAGTCGATAAATCTATTAACGGCAAAGCACTTAGCCGTAATGGTGCGCTACCGTCAAGAACTACCGGAAGGAAATTATAGATGCGTTGGAAAGACCTCAGGATTGCCAGGAAACTCTACGTCGGATTCGCTATTGTCCTGGCTTTGACTCTGGCTGTCGGTTATGTCGGCTGGGACGGCGTAAGCGAGGTGTCGCAGGCCGTCAAGAACGCTGCGGATGCCAACCAGTTGGTGATATGGGTAAAGGAAGCCGGGGCCGCCCAGGTGGCCTTCCTGGATACCCAGGACAGACGATATTATGACGCGGTCGTCACTATTACCGACAAAATGTTCAACCGGCTCGCGGAGACGCAGTCACGGTTTAGCGAACAAGAGGACATCGCTCTCGCCACGGACGCCCGAAATAAAACCCGGGCATACCGGAACATATGGGATGAGTGGATTGCCGACGCCGAGGATGCCTCGGTCGCCATGAATGAAATCATGGCCGACGCGAACGCCGCCCACGAGCAGTTCCAGGCACTGGTCGGAAGTCAGGACCGCGAACTGGCGGCAGCCGTCGCCGCCGATGCCCCTCACTACCAGCTCGCCGAGATGCTCCGAAAGAGCCAGGCTTCCAACCAGATGTATAACCTGTTCCTGGAATCAAAAATCGTTTACCGCAATTACAAACTGTCCGGCGACAGCACCTATGCCGATGAATACATCAGGATTTTCGACAAGATCATTGACCTTTGTATGATTACGTCGGCCACGATCAAAAATGAAGCAAACATCCAGCAGCTTGACTCTATCGTTGCCGCCGCCGAGGGCATCGGCGGCTCTTTCACGACTTTTCATAACAAGTACGACAAGTCAGCCCGGACCGCCGCACGCCTGGCCTCTGTCGCGGACGACCTGGTCGTCGCTCTGGACGAGATGCAGCAGCATCAGATGGAGAAGATGGATGCCGCCGAAACCTATGCCACCGCCATGACCATCGGCTTTCTGGCCGGGGCGATACTGCTCGGCGCTTTCATCGCTTTTGTCATCGCGCGCGGCATCTCCGCGCCCCTGGCCCGGATGGCTTATGTCGCCGAAAAAATCTCCCAGGGTGACATCCAGCATGACATTAACACCAGGCGCGCTGACGAAGTTGGTGTCCTGGCCGACGCTTTCAGAAGCATGATCAGCTACATGCGCGGGCTGGCCGACGCCGCTGCCAGGATCGCCGCCAACGACCTGACCGTGAACGTCGAGACCCGGTCGGAGTTCGACGTCCTCGGCAACTCCTTTAAAACCATGACGGCTAACCTGACCACTATGATCCGCAGGCTGAAGGAAAATGCCGGGCAGCTCGTCTCGGCGGCCAATGAGATATCGTCGGCCTCGGAACAGATGTTCCGCGGCGCCCAGGATCAGGCCGGCCAGATCGGACGCGTCTCCGGGGCCATCGAAGAAATGACCGTCACCATCGTCCAGTCTTCCCGCAATGCCGCCGATGCCACCGACGCCTCCAAAAACGCCTCCACTACCGCCGGCGAGGGCGGCAGCATTGTCGCCGACACCATCCGCGGCATGCAAAAGATCGCCACCGTGGTCCGCGAGTCGTCCGGCTCCATTACCCGCCTGGCCAAATCCGCCGGCCAGATCGGCGAGATCATCCGCGTTATCGATGACATTGCCGACCAGACTAACCTGCTGGCTCTTAACGCCGCTATCGAAGCCGCCCGGGCCGGGGAACAGGGTCGCGGCTTTGCCGTCGTCGCCGACGAAGTCCGCAAATTAGCTGAAAGAACCGGCAAGGCTACCGGGGAAATCGCCGAAATGATCAAAGGCATTCAGGTTGACACTGACGACGCCGTTCAGTCTATGGAAGCCGGCATCGAGGAAGTCAATCGCGGCCGTGACCTCGCCGACAGGGCCGGCGAGAGTCTCAATGACATTGTCAGCATGACCCAGCGTGTCATGGACATGATTCAGCAGATAGCCACCGCCTCCGAAGAACAGTCCACCGCCGCCGAGGAGATATCTCAAAACGTGGAACATATATCCTCGGTGACCAAGGAAACCGCGACCGGCGCGGAGCAGTCGGCTGCCGCCGCCGAGCAACTGAACCGTCAGGCCGAGGCCTTGCAGAACATGGTCGCCTTGTTTCAGCTCAGTCACGACGATCAGCCCGCCGAAGAACCGGAGTCAATCGCCTCGGCATAGACAGGGTCTGTCGGCTCTGGCCGTTCTGTCAGCCGCTCTCCTTAAGGGGGTCGACTACACTTATCAATGCTTGACCGGACCGGGGGGACGCCGGATTGGCCGCCGTGCATACCGTCAGCGACCGCGACTCGGTTATCACAAATAGAGGCAGGGCCGACTCACCGTACATCCCCTTGAACTTCTCAAAAGTAAATTCGTCCGTGATGCTGTTCTTTTTCACCACGGCGCCCTTGCGAAAACGGTCGTCGAGATACTCCCAGGTCGCCGTCTTACCGAAGAGAAATCGGCCGTGAAGGTGTTTGGGCATGACCGCTTGCTGGCTGATCGAGCCGGTGTGGGTCGGGGCCAGCTGGTAAACCTCGGACCTGCCGAAAATATCCACGAAGTGAAGCGCCGCCAGGGAGTTCACTTCATCATTCGGAGTCAGCGACAGCAGGCGTCCTATTCCGTCCAATTGAAGATTGGCCAGGAGTTCTTCGGAGAGGATATTTCCGCACTGCGAACGCAGGCCGACGTTACGCGCTTCTGTCACATTCTCCCAGTTGGTGTCGACCAACGACACCGTAAACCCTTCGTCCTGGAGGATTTTGCCGATTGATCTGGCCCAGGGATGCGCCCCGGCCAGCAGCACGCCCTGGGGGTCGGGCTGAGAAACATCCAGCCACCGCGCCACGCGCGAGGCCGTCAAACCATAGACAGCCACGGTGCCAATGATCACCTGGAATGTTAATGAAATCAAAGTCCCGCTCTCGATAAGCCCGGCCTCGCCCAGCCGGATAGCAAACACCGACACCACCGCCGCCGCCACTATCCCGCGCGGGGCCATCCACATCAGGAACAGACGTTCTGTCTTTTTTAGACTGGAGCGGAAAGTGGAAGCGAGCACCGCTGCCGGGCGCACCACCAGAATCAGCAGGACCACAAAGGCCCAGTTTTCCGGATGAGCCAGCGCCAGTTCGGCGGCGGGTAGACGCGCCGCCAGGACGATAAACAGAATGCTGATCAGCAACACCCGCAGATTTTCCTTGAACTCGAGAATGTGCCTTATCGACACGAATTTCTGATTCGCCAGCGCAATACCCATCACCGTGACCGCTAGAAGTCCCGATTCCGCCTGGAGGGCGTTGGAGGCCACGTAGCAGAGTATTACGATCATCAGGGCCACCGGATTCTGCAGAAAATCGGGAATAAGGTAACGCCACAACAGCAGGACAATCACAACCGCCCCGGCCAGACCCAACAGGCTGCCCAGAACGAAGGCTTTCAGCACTCCAAAGACCACCAGGCTCAGCCCCTCCCCCACCCCCCGGGCGATAATTACCTCATACACCAGTACCGCCAGGATCGCGCCGATAGGGTCGTTGACGATCCCCTCCCATTTGACGATGGAACCGATATTTCCCAGGGGTCGTACCTGCCTGAGAAGGGGAACAATGACGGTGGGGCCGCTAACCACGAGTATTGCCCCCAACAGCACCGCCGAAGACGCTTCCAGACCGGCCACGAAATAAGCCGCCGCCGCCGCCAATACCCAGGTGACGAGAAGACCCGCTGTCACCAGCCGCGTTATCACGCCGCCTGCGCGGCGCAACTCACCGAGTTTGAGGGAAAGCCCCCCTTCGAACAAAATGATGGCCACCGATACCGACACCAGCGGAAATAGCGTCGCCCCCAGCACAGCATCGGGATCGATCACTCCCGCCACCGGCCCGGCGATAATCCCGAACAGTAACAGCAGCAGGATCGCCGGCAGATGCAACCGCCAGGCCAGCCACTGGGCCAGGATACCCAGGATGATAATGTTCGCCAGGCCTATAAGCAGATGTTCGTTCATCAGACCATAGCCTCCACCAATAAGCATACCTGCCCGGTAAAACTCCGCCAGTTTTATTTTTGAAGGTCAGTCGTCACGCTGCGGCTGCTGCCAGCTTGATGCTCGGCGTTAGATTGCCATGTTCGGCAATTCTGATGCGTTCCGATATTCTGCTTCATAAACCTGCCGTTATCGGCCGCGCCCGGTCTTGCGGCACGCCGACCGACCCGCGAGCCGGACATCCCCCGCGAACGACGCGGACTATACCGAGATCGCCTTAGTCTGTCAAGCCGCTATGTGACGCGGCAATCGACGATGGAATATTCTCGGGGAGCAAACTGCTGTACCTGTTGCCGGAGCTTAATTACGTACGAGGTGGCTGGCCGCAGCTAACGTTTGACCGCTTCAGCCGCCCGAGCGCCGGTCAATGGCTGGTAATTATGTGAACGATGCCGACGACCACTAGAATCAGCACCAGCAGGGGCAAAATCCCGCCGATAAGCACGCCGAAGAGACCAAAAAAGACACCCAGAAGACCCGACGCGGCACCCAGGACCGCGCCGACCGCACCCATCACGACGCCCACAAAAATACCGCACAGACCCAGCCAGCCGCCCGTCAGGAAAAGCACCGCAAACACTATGATTAAACATATGAGGATAGCACGACCCACGGGACTACCTTCCTCTTTACCTGCCTGTCAAACTCGTCACAGAAATCCCTGCATTTCTTTCTACGAGCAGGCAACCGCGAGGGTTTCAGACCCCCGTCTTAAAGTGTCGGAGCGGTTTCTCATCCGAGATTTGACGGAAAAGCCCTGTGCTCGACCTGTCCGCCCGACCGTTAAAAAGTGCTTTCGGCCTGGCTGTAAACTGCGTATTCTCCACATGGATATAATGGGGCTGCCAATCGAGACTCAGCACCAGTTTGGCCAGGCAGCACTCTTATTGACCAGGTCGCTCTATGGCCGTACAACGTATCTTGATAATAGAAGACAACAGTGACATCCGGGAACTGGTCCGCTACAGCCTGCAGCGCGAGGGTTACGATGTCAGCGGCACGGGTTCCGGCGAAGAGGGCCTGCAGATAGCCCGGTCGTCCTTGCCGGACCTGGTTTTGCTTGATCTCATGCTGCCCGGGATGGACGGCCTCCGATTGTGCCGGAAATTGAAGGATGACCCAAAAACCCGTCGCATCCCGGTGGTAATGCTCACCGCCAAAGGCGAGGAATCCGATGTGGTCGTTGGACTGGAAATGGGCGCCGATGACTATATCACCAAACCCTTCAGCCCCAAAATCCTGGTGGCCCGCCTGCGTGCGGTTCTCCGCCGCCGCGCCGATGACGGTTCCGGTGACGACGCTGTCCTGGACATCGACGGCATGACGATAGACCCCGGCCGCTTCCAGATCACTGTCGACAGCAAACCGGTCGCCGTGACCCTCACCGAGTTCAAACTGCTTTACACTCTTGCCCGTCGCCGTGGATGGGTCTTCACGCGTGATCAGCTGGTCGACCATATCCGTGGAGAGGATGTCCTCATCACCGACCGGGCGGTGGATGTGCATATCGCCGGCCTGCGCAAAAAACTCGGTCCGGCCGCTGAATACATCGAGACCATTCGAGGCATCGGATATCGATTCCGGGAGTGATAATGCCACACCGCCGACTGCTCTGGCAGCTTTACCCTTCCTATGTGATTATCAGCCTTCTGGCCGTTGTCGCCCTGGCCTGGTACAGCATACGTTCCCAGCGCGATTTCTACCTCGACCAGACGGCCATCGATCTGGAGACCCGCGCCATGCTCATCAGTACGCAGCTTGTTGACCTCCTTGCCGCCGGTGACACTACCGGCGTCGACAGGCTGTGCAAGGACCTGGGACAGGTCTCCGCCACGCGTATTACGGCCATTCTCGCCTCGGGAAAAGTCATCGGCGACACTCAGGAGAATCCCGATGTCATGGGCAATCACGGCGCACGACCGGAAATCATACAAGCTCTGGCAGGACAAACCGGCTCTTCCATCAGACTCAGCAACACCATGCAGCGGAATATGATGTACGTGGCTTTGCCTTTGACAAACCAGGGTGTCATCATTGGCGTCATCAGAACGTCTGTGCCTCTCACATCCGTTTACCAGGCGCTCGATTCCTTCCGCACACGGATGGCTCTCGCCGGCCTCGTAATAGCCGTTGTCGCCGCTCTGGGCAGCCTGCTCGTTTCACGCCGTCTGAGCCGACCGATCGAGGAGCTCAAAAAAGGTGCGGAACGCTTTGCCGGCGGTGACTTTGATCGAAAACTGATGGTCCCGAGATCAGAGGAAATGGCACGGCTCGCCGAGGCCATGAACCAGATGGCCGGCCAACTCGACCAGCGCATAAGCACCATCACCCGCGAACGTAACGAGCGCGAGGCTATCTTGACCAGCATGGCCGAAGGCGTGCTGGCCGTTGACACGGATGAACGTATCCTCAGTCTTAATCGTGCCGCCGCCGACTTCTTCGCCGTCGCACCCGACCGCGTTACCGGAAAAACCATTCAGGAAACGGTGAAGAACGCTGCTCTGCATAAACTGATCTCAACTGTCCTGCGTACCAAGAACCCCGCCGAGGCCGAAATTGTCCTCACCGATCGCGGCCAACGTATCCTCAAAGCCTCCGGTGCCACACTGCGGAATGCTGAAGGGGAAGCTTCCGGAGCGGTTATCGTCCTCAACGATGTTACCCGGCTGCATAAACTCGAAAACCTGAGGCGCGATTTCGTGGCAAACGTCTCGCACGAACTCAAGACCCCCGTGACTTCCATCAAGGGATTCGTGGAAACGCTCCTTGATGGAGCCGCCAACGACCCCGACGATAGAAATCGGTTTCTCGACATTATCGCCAGGCACTCCGACCGCCTTAACGCCATCATCGATGACCTGCTCAGCCTGTCGCGCATCGAAAATGCCCCGGAACCCCTTTTTGAGGACCGGAGACTCAAGGATATTCTGGCTGCCGGCGTCCAGACGCACAGCCGTCGAGCCGAGACTAAGAACATCTCCTTGAAAGTGACCTGCTCTGATGACATCCACACTAGCTTGAACGCCCCGCTCCTTGAACAGGCTGTTGGCAATCTGATTGACAATGCGGTCAAATACAGCCCTTCGGGCAGCGAGGTTCTCATTTCAGCCCAACAGGCTCACAACGAAATCATTATTAATGTAAGAGATCGCGGCTCCGGCATCGAGAAGAGACATCTTCCCCACATATTCGAGCGATTCTACCGGGTCGACAAAGCACGTAGCGCTGAAATGGGAGGTACCGGCCTCGGTCTGGCTATTACCAAGCACATCGTGCTGGCCCACGGCGGTCAGATCGACGTGGAAAGCACCCTGGGAACGGGCAGCACCTTCACGATTCGCCTTCCCGTAAGATGAGGATAAACATGGGACAGTCATCAGGTAAATCCAGACAATACATCTCTTATTTTTGCGGCATACACACTTTCCGGGAAAGCCTTACACAATTTTAATACCGCCTTAATAATTTCTTAACATTGCGCCGGTTCTATTCTCGAAGATTTCCCAAGCCGACCAAAGGGATTGCCGGTGGAAACAAAAACCGCTTTCTAAAAGGAGAGATTATGAAACGGTATTTAACGGTGCCTGCTCTGTCGGCCGCCCTGCTCATTTCGGCGAGTCTTCCGGCCGCAGACACGAAGGTGAACGGCCGTGTCTACAGCAACTGGATGATGGACCTTACCGACGGCGCCGATAGTTTCAACGAATTCACGGTGTCTCGCGCTTACGTCACTGTCAGGTCGAAGCTTTCGGAATACACCAGTGTCAGGATTACCACCGATCTGAGAACTATCGATAATGTGTATGACATTATCCTCAAGTACGCTTACCTGGACTGGAAGCCGGCCTTTGCCGACAACTACGCCACTCTACGCTTCGGCCTCCAGCCTACTTTGTATGTCGACCACATGAATAATCTCTGGGGTCGGCGCTATCTCGAGAAAACCACCGGCGATCTCAACAAGTTCTTGACATCTTCCGATATGGGTGCTTCCGTTATGGTAGGCCTCGGGCAGAATTCTCGCTACGGCGTGGCCAGCCTGGCTGTTTTCAACGGCACCAGCTACAGTGAGGTCCAGGAACTCAATAAGCAGAAGGACATAAACGCCTTCATTATGATAAATCCCCTGGAAAGCAATCCTCGACTCAAAAACAGCGCCTTCATGGCCCAGTATTACCGGGGCACACAGAACGAAGCCATCGAGGAAGTCGAAGTCATCAGCGAGGATTTGCTGGATACCACCACGGTGCCGACCAATGTTTCCGATTGGAAACGCGAACTGATATCCGTCGGCGGTCTGTTGGCTTATAATGGCACCATCGGTGCCGGTTTCGATTTGAACTTCACCACTATGGGTACCGGGCCGGCGGACGACGCGGTCAGCAAAAGCGCCATATCGTTCTTCGGCACCCTTTATATGGATGCCCTGGCCGAGTCGGCTCCGCTGCTGCGCACGCTCAACCTGTTCGGCCGCGTTGACATGGTCGATCCGGACACCGACACCGATGACGACGGCAAGACCCTCATTATCGCGGGTGTCGAGTGCGCTCCCATCAAGGAAGTAAAGGCCTCGGTCAACTATCGCACTACCAGCTTCCAGGACGACAGCGAGGACACCAAGAGCATGCTGTACCT